>JAIDJS010000275.1 GCA_029052085.1 Eubacterium sp. | reverse complement strand
TAACCCTTGGAAGCGGGTGCATAATCGTTAAATCGGACTTTGCATTTTCAAGCTTATCCACATCAAGGATAAACGCATCCTTATGCTTTAAATATTCATCTTCCGAGAAGAAGCGTTCACGCTGAATACGGGTCATATAAAGAATATCAAGTGAAGGCATTGCAGCTTCCATATCCTCTGTTTCAATATATTCCATTCCGTTTTCATCAAGATAATCCGTTTTGATATAATCGGGAACAGAAAGCTCCTTCGGAGAGATAAGCACAAATTTTATATTGCTGTAACGGCACATTGCTTTAATAAGGCTGTGAACCGTTCTGCCGAATTTTAAATCGCCGCAAAGACCGATTGTTAAATTATCAAATCTGCCCTTTTCACGGAAAATGGTCAGCAAATCCGTTAAGGTCTGGGTTGGATGGCTGTGACCGCCATCACCTGCATTGATAACAGGCACATCGGTTTTATAGGAAGCAACTCTCGGCGCGCCCTCAAGCGGATGGCGCATTGCAATAATATCAGCATAACAGGAAACGATTTTAATTGTATCCCCTACTGTTTCGCCTTTTGAAGCACTTGAAGAAGCCGCCTCGGAAAAGCCGAGCACGTTTCCGCCAAGCTCCATCATAGCGGCTTCAAAGGAAAGCCTTGTTCGTGTGCTTGGCTCAAAGAAAAGGGTTGCAAGCTTTTTGCCGTGGCAGACATCTGAATACTTTTCTTTATGATTTATAATATCCATTGCCAGCGCAACTAAATCATCAATTTCTTTTACAGATAAATCTGTTGTATCTAACAAGTGACGCATATTTATAGTCCTTTCAAATAAGATTTATCTTTTACCGTCTTATGCTTTTGCACCGTTTACTTCAAGATATTTCTTGATACGCTCAACGTTTTCACGGTTGGCCTCATCCTCTTCAAGATATTCGATGATATCATAAACATCGACAACAGAATAAACAGGAAAACCATATTCATCGGCAACCTCTGCAATAGCAGATTTATCCGTCTGCCCTTTTTCCTTTCTGTCTACCATAACGAAGGTTGCGGCAACCTTTGTACCCTCAAGCTTTGAAAGGATTGCCATGCTTTCTCTGATTGCCGTTCCTGCGGTTACAACATCCTCTACAATAACGATATCCTCGCCTGCCTGCGGCTTATAACCAACAAAAACACCGCCCTCGCCGTGATCCTTCTCTTCTTTTCTATTGAAGAAGAAAGGAACATCAAGTCCTTCTCTGGCAAGAGCAACAGCAACGGAAACAGCAATCGGAATGCCTTTATATGCCGGACCGTAAAGAACTGCCTTTTTATTGCCTACCTTTTCAAAATAAGCCTTTGCATAAAACTCGCCGAGCTTCTGAATCTGCTCGCCTGTTTTAATATCGCCTGCATTGATGAAATAAGGGATTTTTCTTCCGCTTTTGGCTGTAAAATCGCCGAATTTCAAAACGCCTGCATCCTCAAGAAACTTTATAAATTCTCTTTTATAGCTTTCCATTCTATATCCTCCTATAAATCAAATAATCTATCTTAACCTACAAATTCCTTAACGCATCTTCTGTATGCTGCAACAGGATCCTCTGCCTGTGTAACAGGTCTGCCGACTACGATATAATCCGAGCCGATTTCTTTTGCCTTTTCAGGAGTAGTAACTCTTACCTGATCGCCAACCTCGCCGTCTGCAAAGCGTACACCGGGAGTTACAGTAATAAACGGCTTACCGCAGGCATCCTTAACCATACCTGCCTCAAGCGGAGAGCATACAACACCGTCCAACCCTGCTGCTTTTGCATTTTCAGCATACTTAACAATTGTATCGTTAATAGAAGCGTTGATAAGAAGCTCATTCTGCATTCTTTCCTCGCTTGTTGAGGTAAGCTGAGTTACAGCGATAAGAATCGGACGAGTACCATCCTCTTTCGTCAAACCTTCAACGGCAGCCTTCATCATATCTACTGTACCTGCTGCATGAAGATTTGTCATATCAACATCAAGAGAAGATAAAACAGACATTGCCTTTTTAACTGTGTTCGGAATATCGTGAAGCTTTAAATCAAGAAAAATCTTATGACCTCTCTTTTTGATTTCCTTAACGATGGACGGACCCTCAGCATAATAGAGTTCCATACCGATTTTTACAAAAGGCTTTTCCTCTGTAAACTTATCGAGAAAATCAAAAGTATCCTTCGCACTGCTGAAATCACAGGCAATAATTACATCCTTACCCATTAATCAATCACTCCTATAATATCACTTAATTTATTTATACCAAGCTTTTCACATTCACTTGGCAATTCTTCTATAATATTTTTGCAGACATATGGATCTACAAGATTTGCTGCACCAACCTGAACGGCTGTTGCGCCAGCCATCATCATTTCAATTACATCTTTAGCAGAAGAAACACCGCCGCAGCCCATAACAGGAATATTGCAGGCTTTTGAAACCTGATAAACCATTCTTACTGCAACAGGGAAAACGGCATTTCCGCTGAAGCCGCCCATTTTATTTGCAATAACCGGCTGTCTACGTTTTAAATCTATTCTCATGCCAAGCAGCGTATTGATAAGGCAGATACCGTCTGCCCCCGCTTCCTCACACGCTTTTGCAATTGCAACAATATCTGTTACATTCGGAGAAAGCTTTATAATAACAGGCTTTGTTGTAACAGCCTTTACCGCTCTTGTAACCTCAGCCGCACATTCAGGCTGTGTTCCGAAGCTCATTCCGCCGCCGTGAACATTCGGGCAGCTGATATTAACCTCTAAAAGTCCAACCTGCTCCTCTTTATCAAGAAGCGCACAGGTATAAGCATAGTCCTCAACGGAAAAGCCGCTTATATTTGCAATAACCTTTTTGTTGAAATATTGCTTCATTTCGGGCAGTTCATGCTCTATAACATGATGAACACCCGGATTCTGCAAGCCAACAGCATTAATCATACCCTGTTCACATTCGGCAATACGGGGCGTTGGATTTCCGAAGCGTGCATCCTTTGTTGTACCCTTGAAAGAGAATGAACCAAGAATATTTATATCATAGAAATCCTTGAATTCCTTGCCGAAGCCGAACGTTCCGCTTGCAGGAACAACAGGATTATCCATTTCCATACCACAGAGGTTTACCGATAAATCTACCATACAATCTCCTCCCTTTCAAGCACAGGACCGTCCTTGCAGATACGCTTACTGCCGTATTTT
Source organism: Eubacterium sp. (assembly GCA_029052085.1). Classification (GTDB taxonomy): domain Bacteria; phylum Bacillota; class Clostridia; order Oscillospirales; family Acutalibacteraceae; genus Eubacterium_R. The sequence goes on along the minus strand of JAIDJS010000275.1, from coordinate 1,702 downwards.
GTTTTGCAGGAGCAGCCCATGCAGGCTCCAAAGCCGCAGCCCATTCTTTCCTCAAAGCTGTACTGACCCGAGGTTTTAACTGTATTCTCAATTGCCCTGAACATCGGCATAGGACCGCAGGTGTAAAAATAATCATAACTTTCAGGCAGAGCATCTGTTACAAAGCCTTTAACGCCGTAAGAGCCGTCAACCGTAGTTATAACAACATCTGCACCGAGAGCCTTAAACTCTTCTTCATAGAAAACCTCAGACTTTGTATTAAAGCCAAGGATAACAGTTGGCTTCTGACCGTCTGCAAGAAGGCACTTTGTTAAATGATACATCGGAGGAACACCGACACCGCCGCCGATAACAAGCGGATTCCTTGATTTGCTTATATCATAGCCGTTGCCAAGACCTGTTAAGCAGTCTATTTCCTTACCGACTGCCATTGCAGACATCTGCGCTGTTCCCTCGCCTACAATCTTATAGATTATGGTTATTGTTTTATCATCATAATCGCATACAGAAATTGGACGGCGGAGAAATTTCCCCTCTAATTTAAGATTAATAAACTGACCCGGAGCGGTAATATACTGTGTGTCCCCCTCCAGAATCATTTTATACACATCTTTTGTTAATGCCGTATTCTCAATGATTCTGTAAATATCCTGTTTATACATAAGTTACTCCAAATTAATCTTCTGCATTAATGGTTGATACGCCGAGTGTAATTTCTTCAAGAACATCAAGAAGAACTTTTACTGTATCAAGAGATGTAAACATCGTTACATTGTTTTCAACCGCAGCACGGCGGATTTCTGAGCCGTCTGAATGGCTGTCGCCATGGCTGACATCAATTGTATTTATAACATAAGCAATATGACCCTGACGAAGTGCCAGCAGAATTTCATCACTGCCGTCGCTTGTTAATTTTGCACGGATTCTTGTTCTTATGCCATGCTCTTTCAGAAATCTTGCTGTTCCCTCTGTTGCTTCAATATTAAAGCCAAGCTCATAAAATCTTCTGATAAGAGGAAGCGCCGTAGGCTTGTCCATATCAGCAATTGTAACAAGCACCGTGCCGTAATTCGATACATTAAGACCGCTTGCCTGAATTGCCTTATAAAGAGCCCTGTTGAGTGATTTATCATATCCGATTGCTTCGCCCGTTGATTTCATTTCAGGGGAAAGATAGGTATCCATACCCTTCAACTTGGAGAATGAGAACGCAGGTGCCTTAACATACCAGCGTTTCTTTTCAGCAGGATAAACTTCCGTAATTCCCTGCTCCTTAAGGCTATGGCCAAGAATAACCTGTGTTGCTATATGAGCCATAGGCACTGATGTTGCCTTTGAAAGGAACGGAACCGTTCTGGATGAACGCGGGTTAACCTCAATTACAAAAACATCATCATTTGAATCAGCGATAAACTGAATATTATAAAGACCGATAATTCCGATTGCTTTACCAAGCTTAACTGTATAATCAATAATTTTATCTTTTACTTCCTGCGAAACATCAAAGGTTGGATAAACCGAAATAGAGTCGCCGCTGTGAACACCGGTTCTTTCAACATGTTCCATAATACCCGGAATAAATACATCCTCACCGTCGCAGATAGCATCTACCTCAAGCTCTTTACACATAATGTATTTATCAACAAGAACGGGTTGCTCCGTATTGATTTCAACAGCAGTCTGCAGATAATGGCGAAGGCTT
>JAIDJS010000274.1 GCA_029052085.1 Eubacterium sp. | reverse complement strand
AACAGCTTTTCCGCCCTTAAAGAGCTTGAGGAGGATATGCAGAACAATAAGTACGCATTGTGAATAGACGGCGTATTCTCCTCAACCTCATTAAAAGCAGGCGAGGACTGGCGCTGGCAGACACATCTTGCCAACATTCCGATTTATTATGAGTTTAAAAAGAATAATGTTGATTTAACCTCTGATGCAATTGATAAAATCAGCTTTGAATATGCAGAAAATTTTAAAAATATTTTTGATTTGTATACTGAAAACTCAGTTTCGGATAAAAAGGATTTAGGTAAAAAAATTGTTGATGAATCTATGGCTGAATTTGCGCAGGGCAAATCCGCTATGGTGCAGAACGGAAACTGGGCTTGGAGTCAGATAAGAGATATCAGCGGAAATACAGTAGAAGAAAGCAACATTAAATTTCTTCCGATTTATACAGGAATAGACGGAGAGGAAAACCAGGGCATTTGTATAGGAACCGAAAATTTCCTTGCAATTAACAGCAAAGCAAGCGAAGCCGAGCAAAAGGCAGCTGCCGATTTTCTTTACTGGCTTTATTCCAGCGAAAAGGGCAAAAGCTATGTAGTAAATGATTTTGGCTTCATTGCTCCGTTTGATACCTTCAAAGATGATGAAACACCGAACGATCCTCTCGCAAAAGAAGTTGTTCGTTATATGAATGATGACAAATATACAAATATACCATGGCAGTTTACCGTATTTCCAAGCCTCAATTTCAAGGAGGATTTCGGCTCTGCACTTCTTCAGTATGTTCAGGGAACAAAGTCCTTTGAAGATGTTAAAAGCACGGTTGTTTCAAAATGGGAAACAGAAAGCAGTATGGCAAAGTAAGCCTTTTATCAGGAGAATATAAATGAATAAAACATTAAAAACGTATTTTCCGTTTTTTGTTCTTCCTACCTTTGTTTGTTTTTTTATTGCTTTTTTAATTCCGTTTGTTATCGGCTTGTATCTTTCATTTACAAATTTTACAACGGTTACAAATGCTGAATGGACAGGCTTTGACAATTATATAAAAGCCTTTACGGCCGATGAAAGCTTTTTGAATTCTCTTTGGTTTACGGTTAAATTTACCATTGTATCCGTACTGACTGTCAATATTTTTGCCTTTCTTCTTGCACTTTTATTAACAAGGGGAATACGGGGAACAAATCTTTTCAGAACGGTGTTCTTTATGCCGAATCTGATTGGCGGAATCGTTCTTGGATATATATGGAATCTGATTATAAACGGTGTTCTTGAGCATTTCGGAGTGGATATAACCTTTGCGGCAAAATACGGCTTCTGGGGGCTGGTTGTTTTAATGAACTGGCAGATGATCGGCTATATGATGGTTATTTATATTGCCGGTCTGCAGAATATACCGAGCGATTTAACCGAGGCGGCAATGATAGACGGTGCAAGCGGTATACAAACCCTGAAATATATTACGCTTCCGATGGTAATGCCGTCTGTTACGATATGTACCTTTTTAACGCTTTCCAACTCCTTTAAGCTGTTTGACCAGAATCTTGCGTTAACGGCAGGGGCTCCTGCAAGAGAAACCGAAATGCTGGCGCTCAATATTTATAACACTTTTTACGGAAGAGCAGGCTGGCAGGGAGTTGGTCAGGCCAAGGCAGTTGTTTTCTTTATCATTGTTGCGGTTATTGCATTTGTTCAGCTTCGCCTGACAAGGGAAAGAGAGGTTGAACACTGATGAATAAAAGAAAACGGACTGCAAATGTCTTTGTGTTTGTGTTTTTAAGCCTGCTTGCCGTTTTATTTGTTTCGCCGATTATAATTGTTTTTATAAACTCATTTAAAACAAAGTTCAATATTATTTCAGCTCCGTTTTCTTTTCCGAACAGCGAAACCTTTGCGGGTGCCGATAATTATGCAAATGGTATCAATTATTCCGGCATTATTCCTGCGTTTTTTCGTTCGCTTTTTATAACGGTGCTTGCAGTTATTGTGCTTGTAGTATGCACTTCAATGGCGGCATGGTATATAACAAGGGTAAAATCCAAGTTTACAAAGCTTATGTATTATCTTTTTGTGTTCAGCATGATTGTTCCGTTTCAGATGGTTATGTTTTCTATGACCTTTACGGTAACCTCTCTGAAGCTGAATAATCTTATCGGCATCATTTTTGTTTATCTTGGATTTGGGGCAGGCTTGAGCGTGTTTATGATGAGCGGTTTTGTTAAAAGCATACCGCATGAAATTGAAGAGGCGGCAATGATAGACGGCTGCAGTCCGCTGCAAACCTTCTTTATGATTGTTTTTCCCATTCTGAAACCGACGGCTATAACGGTTTCAATCCTGAATGCAATGTGGATTTGGAATGATTATCTTTTGCCTTATCTTATCCTAGGAACATCAAATAAAACAATGCCTGTTGCAATTCAGCTTGCAATGCAGGGGGCGTACGGCGCCGTTGACTGGGGCGGCTTTATGGCAATGCTTGTTATTGCTATTATACCGATTATCATTTTCTACATTGCCTGCCAGAAGTATATTATAAAGGGCGTTGTTGCCGGCGCTGTTAAGGGATAAAATCCGAAACAATCGCAGAATGTTAAAAGGGTTTAGACAGCAAAAACGGACGGGCACTGCTCGCCTGTATGATAATTTGTATATATTAAAATAAAAAACGGGATGAATTCTAAATGGCATCTATTAAATTCAGTAATGTATCAAAAATATATGAGGGCAAAACAACCGTAATTGAAAACCTTAATCTTGAGATAAAGGATAAGGAATTTGTTATTCTTGTCGGTCCGTCGGGATGCGGAAAATCAACAACGCTGCGTATGATTGCAGGGCTGGAGGATGTTTCGTCCGGAGAGCTTTATATAGGCGAAAGAAAGGTAAATGATGTTTCGCCGAAGGACAGGGATATAGCAATGGTTTTTCAGAGTTATGCGCTTTATCCACATATGAGTGTTTATAAAAATATGGCATTTGCTCTGAAGCTGAAGAAAGTTCCAAAGGATGAAATTGATAAAAAGGTTCGTGCGGCAGCAAAAATGCTTGATATAGAAAAATATTTAAACAGAAAGCCAAAGGCGCTTTCCGGCGGTCAAAGGCAAAGAGTTGCACTTGGAAGAGCAATGGTGCGTGATCCGGCGGTTTTTCTGCTTGATGAGCCGCTTTCAAACCTTGATGCAAAGCTCAGAACAGAGATGAGGAGCCGTATTGCCGCGCTTCATAAGGAGCTGCAGACAACCTTTGTTTATGTAACTCATGATCAGACGGAAGCGCTTACAATGGCAGACCGAATTGTGGTTATGAAGGATGGTATCATTCAGCAAACAGATACCCCGTCAATGCTGTATAATCATCCTGCAAATATGTTTGTTGCCGGTTTTATCGGTACACCGCAGATGAATTTTATCCATGCTGTTGTTGAAAAAATCGGGAATAAAACCGTGTTTTCGTTTGGCGAAAACAAACTGACTGTTCCTGAAAGAATGGAAAGTGAAATTCTGAGCTTTGCAGGAAAGGCAGTAGTTCTCGGTATCCGTCCGGATGATTTTCATTTTGAGGAATTTTTTAAAAACAGTGATGGTTCAAATTGTGTTAATCTTGTTTCCGAAAATTGTGAAATGACGGGTTCGGAAATCAATATTTACGCTCATATTAATGAAAACAGGATTATTGCAAAGGTAATGTCCGATACGAAAATTGAAGACGGAGAAAGCGTACGGCTTTTTGCCGATACAGATAAGCTTCATGTGTTTCATATGGAAACAGGGGAACGAATCTGTGATTAAACAGTGTGGAGGCAAATGATTTACCGTAAATAAAAAACAAAAAAATAAGAGGGCATAATGCCCTCTTTATTTGTTATATGGATTTAAATCAACAAGAAGCTGACCTTCAGCGGTTAATTTTTATTTTACATACCATTTATTCAGATCTACATATTTACTGTTAACCCCGTCGCAGCTGCCGTTTTTGGTATACTGCCAGATGTCATATTTTCCGAGATATGTAACCTTTGAATTGTAATCGGCAACCCAGATAAATATATCCTTATCCAGTGCGGAGGTTTTAATATCAAAATTATAAACATTTGATGAGGAATAAACGCCTGCCTTATACCCTGCCTTGATTATTCTTCTGCAGAATGCGTTAATGATTTCGGCAGTGTCCCTTCCTGATAAATCTGCATTAAACATTCTTCCCGTATGCTTTCCTTCGGTATCATACGGATACTCAAAATCAATAAAAACAGGCAAATCAACATCGTATGGGTTCATTAATTCCAAAACATATTCGGCTTCTTCGGCTGCCTCCTCGGGAGTTATTGCCTGTGAGTAAAAATAAACGCCGATACGGATATCCTCTTTTTCTGCGTTTTTCAGATTTTCCTTAAATCGGCTGTCTTCCTGCAGGGCTCCGTTGCCGTATCCCCGGTATCCGGCTCTTATGATTGCGAAATCTGCTGCATCAGCAACTTTGTTCCACTCGATTTCGCCGTTATGCTGTGATACATCTATGCCGGAAACATAATTTGCATCTGTATCAAAAAATTCTGATTGAACAGGCCGTTTGCTTGCTGCACTTACTGCGATAATGGTTATGATAATCAGCAAAGCTGCAAGAGCGGACAAAATCATAATGGTTTTTTTACTTAATTTTTTTACGTTTATTGAAATAGCCATATCAGTTCATTCCTGCCAGCGGATACTTATTTCGCCGCTTTTTAATGTTTTTTCTGTTCCGTTTTCCGTTTTTACAACAAGTCCGCCTGCTTCGTCAATGGAAAGTGCTGTAGCAGGTGTTACAACTCCGTTTTCAATATAATTTATTTGCTTGCCGATAATCATACTGTGGCTTCTGTAATAATCAATGAAATCAGAGCAGTTTCCTCCGATAATGTCCAGCAGCTCATCGGCAACCGTTCCGATTAAATCTGCCCTTTTGATATCGGCATTCAGCGAACCGGCTCTTTCCACCTCATCGGGAAAATCATTTGTTTTTATATTTATTCCTATGCCTACTATGACGCTTGTAACTATGCCAAGTTCAAAATCGGATACGGCTTCTGTCAGTATTCCGCAGATTTTTTTATCATTAACATAAACATCGTTTACCCATTTGATCTGCGGTCTGATATCGGTTAAGCGTTCAATCGCCCTGCAAACGGCAACTGCCGCTGCCGTTGTTGCGGTAACGGCATTCTGAAGCATTGTGTTCGGATGAACAATAAGGCTCATATAAATTCCCGTATGCGGCGGAGAGTAAAAGGTTTTTCCCTGCCTTCCTCTGCCTGCGGTCTGTTTTTCAGCGGTAACAAGCAGCGTTCCGTTTGCTTCTCCGCTGCTTAAAAGCCGCTTTGCCTGCGTGTTGGTTGAATCTGTTTCGGTGTAATGTATAACAGATATATCGTGCTTCATAGTGTTTTTTATTTTTGCACCGCTCAGAATATCGCCCTCGCTTGTAAGCGAATAGCCTTTGTTGGTAACGGCATTTATGACGTAGCCGTCTTTTTGAAGTGCTTTTACAGCTTTCCACACGGCGGCACGGCTTTTTCCCGATTTTTCGGCAAGCTCCTGTCCGCTTATGTATTCGCCGTTTTTCAATTGAAGCATGGTTAAAACATCGTTTTTAAGGCTCATTGTTAACCTCCGAATCAAAATAGGTTTACGATATATGTAAGTGAAAACGGACGAAACACTCTTCGTCCGTTTTATCTGTCAAACAAAGGAAAATGATTCATTTGCAGGAAAAAGGGGGATGCTATTGCTTCATTATTACAAATAGGATAATTATTCATCCATAAAAAAGACCGCAAGGGTTTTTGGTCCGCAGTGTGATGAAATGGTGCATCCTGCATCAGCGGTTATGATTTGCCTGAAGCCTTTGCCCTCGGCAATTCCCTTTGCATAGGCAATAATATCAGGGCTTACGCCGCCTGAATTTGCAATAACAACTCTTGTTTTATCTGTTTTATTGCTGTTTTGTAAACAATCAGAAATATATTGCTTATAAACAATGTCTGTTTTTCCTCTGTATTTTTTTGCAACATCAAGCTTGCCTGTTTCGGTGCTTACGGCGATAGACGGCTTCAGTCCGAGAACGTTTGCGCCGAATCTGGCAACGGAACTGCATCTGCCGCCCTTATGAAGATATTCAAGGTTGTCTAAAACAAAGGTAGTATGAACCTTGGAAACAAGCCCCTCTATTCTTCGTGCAATTTTTTTAGCGTCAAATTTTTTATTTCTTAAATCGCAGGCTTTAAGAACAAGAAGCCCCATGCCTGTGCAAAGACTTTTTGAATCAACGCAGTAAACATTATCAAATTCAGATGCCGCAACAACAGCGTTCTGATAGCTTGAAGAAATGGCTGAGGAAAGACCTATATGAACAACAGCCTTGCCTTCATCTGTTATCTCCTTAAAAACATCTGCGTATTGCTGGGGCGTAACAGCTGCCGTTTTTGGAAGCTCGCCTGTTTTTCCAACATGCTCATAAATATCCTTCGGATGAATTTCAATTCCGTCTAAATAAGAATTTTCGCCAAGAAGAATTGAAAGGGGAAATATTACTATATCATTTTCCTGAATAAGATAATCCGGTAAATCGCAAGTTGAATCTGCTGTGATAATAATATCCATTAAAAAACCTCTTAAACAATTGATTATCGAAGATTATATCATAAATTCTATAAATATCTATAGTTATTTTTACCGTTTTACAAAAATTTAATCATTTGCGGATTGTTCGTTAAAATCAAACGGCTCTAATTTTCCGTTGCTGATATGGTAGCATTGCCCTGCTGCAAGTGAAAAAATTGGCTTGTCGTGATGAAAGGAATCGGAAAAAACATCAATAACCTTCGCATTTGGAAATTCCTTTTTAAAGCGCAGAACCTTTTCTTCGTCCCTGCAGTTTTCGCCTATGATTATGCCGTTTTTATTGTGTTGTGTGCATATAAGATGATGATAAGAAAGTCGTTCGGGGGGGGG
>JAIDJS010000273.1 GCA_029052085.1 Eubacterium sp. | reverse complement strand
GCCATAACCATTGCCATATTGATTTTGGCATCCGTTCCCGTAATCTGCGTTAAAGTGGTACAGGGAATAAATAACACCATCATAGGCGAATCTTCATTTTGCTGAAACATGGAAGAAATCATTGAGGAATTTCCGCCGACAGAGCCCGCAAGCTGATCTATGTTTGCAACTCCGCATATTCTTACCTTCATAGCTTTTCCGCTTGAACGAACAGTAACTGTTTCTCCTGTTACATCTTCATAACCATAAACCGTTGTTGCACTGGCGCTTCCCATTATAGCAATAGGAGCTGACGAAGCATATTCATCCTCTCCGAAAAATCTGCCATAGCTGCAGCCTTCGGGAAGACTTAAATAAATATCTGTATTGACACCAATCATCATTACAGTTGCTTCTTTTCCTCTTGAATCAATAGTTGCCTTGCCGACACCGATAAGCATAGGCGAACAGCTCTCAACACCATCAACCTTATTCTTTATATTTTCAACATCATCAAGGGTTAAATAATCATTATCATTTGCCTGCGTAGCATCAACGCTTATCATAATCGCATTGGCGCCCATTTCTTCAATAAGCGAAACAATATAATCACGTGCTCCCGTACCGGCGCCAACAATCATAATAACCGAACTGATACCTATTATAATTCCAAGCATTGTAAGAAGTGAACGCATCCAATTGGCTCTGATGCACTTAATGGCAATTTTAAAGCTTTCTGTTATATTCACGAAAGACTCTCCTCACTATTATGCATCTTCTTTTACCCTTGCTTCAAAGCTGTCTTCAAACGTAGACTGCGGAGCAAGAACAATTCTGTCACCGGCTTTAACACCGCTTAAAATCTCATATTCGGAAACAGAGCTTGCACCTGTTTCAATAAGTGTTTTTGTTACGGTTTTTTCTTCTTCATCATAAACAAAAACATAAGAGCCTGTTTTATCAAGCACCATTGCCTGACTTGGTACGGTGGTTATTCCGTGATACTCGCCTACAGCAATTTCTACTTCTGCATCAAATCCGATAACAATATACTCATCAGGATTATCAACTGTTATCTGAACCTCAACACCGGCACCTGCCTGTGTTAAGCTTGAAAGACCGCTGATACCCATACTTGAACCTACAGAATCCATAAGAGAGCTTGAAGAACCGCCCGATGCAACAGGAGCCTTGCTGATAACCTTACCTGTATATTCTCCATAAGCGGTTTTTACCTTAACAGGCATATCAACCTTGACCTTATGTATATCATATTCGCTAAGTGAAATTGTTATAATTTTATCGTTCATATTCTGAAGCGTAATTCCGTTTGCAAGAAGAGATGTCTGCTCATCCGGGAATATATTGCATTCTGTAATTGTTCCGTCAAATGCAGCCTTCCAGCCGGCAGCCATTTCCTGCTGCGAATCCTGAAGCAAATTGAGAGCACTCTTTGTAGTATTCATCAATTCCTTTTTGGATGAAACAAGCGTATCTGAAGCCAATGACGAATACATCTGCTCCTGTGCATAATAAGCAGCCAGCATAAGTTCATTAGCGGCAAGCTTTGATTCGCTTGAAGATACAGCAGCCATAACCGCATCCATATCATTAATATCAATACCTGCAATTACATCCGGGTCTATCTGAATATTACCGCCACTAATGTTTGATGTAGGAATATCCGACGGCAAATTCGATGGAAGATTTGACGGTAAATTTGACGGAATATTGGATGGAAGCGTTATTGATGCTGACGGATTTGTATTCACAACTGAACTCGGCTGTGTTGTTGAAGGGATAGTTACTGAAGGACGGGTTGTTGAAGGACGAGTTGTTGAAGGACGGGTAGTTGTCGGAGCCTTAGTAGCTTTTGTTGTACCGACACTTTTCTTAAGCTTCTCATTTTCCTTTTCAAGCTCAGCAACCTTCTTCTGAACATCGGCAAGATTTTTCTTTGCTTCCTTCTGAGCAGCAATAGAATCATTATAGCTTGCCTTTGCCTGATTATAGGAATTCTGAAGCTGAGCTATCTGGGCATCAAAGCCTGATGTATCAAAGGTTGCAAGTAAATCGCCCTTTTTTACCTCATCGCCTACCTTTACCTTAACATCCTTAACAGTTGCAACAGCGCCAACCTTATATTCCTTTACGGCACCTGAGGACACCTTGCCGGTTGCACTTACGGTTTCATAAATATCGCTTGTTCCGACACTGTAAAGTGAAACCTCCGGAATTGAATTTCTGATAGCTGCATAAGCAATTACCGCAGATATTACTGCAATGATTGCCAACGCTGTAACAGCAATGATTATTCTCTTTTTTTTCTTATTTCTTACAGTTGCCATTTCTCTACCTCTATAATTTATTAAATTATATTTTATCAGTACAGAACTTAGTATAATTCCTATATGTATAAAAGTCAATAACTACAAGTAAACAGATTTGTAAACATTTAGTTAATAAATTTTTACAAAATTTTTCTTCCGAAAAATATGCTTTAATTGCAATTGTATTTATAAATTATTTCTTATTTTGCTGCCTTTAAAGCTCTTTGACCGATATCTTTTCTGAAATGCTTATTTTCAAAATGAATCTCATCTACTGCTTTATAAGACGTATTTAATGCCTCCTGCAGATCAGAACCCAACGCGGTTATGCCAAGCACTCTTCCACCAGATGTCACAAGCTTATTGTCATCAAGGGCTGTGCCTGCATGATAAACAATAACCCCTTCGTGCTGACCATTTTCAAGCCCTGTAATTTCCAGACCCTTCGGATAGGATTTCGGATAGCCTCCGGAAGCAATAACTACACAAGCTGCGGCATCATCAGACCATTCTATGTTTAAATCCGAAAGAGTTTCATTGTTAATTGCTTCAAAGATATCCATAATATCTGTTTTTAAACGAGGAAGCACAACCTGTGTTTCAGGATCACCAAAACGGCAGTTGTATTCAATAACCTTAGGACCCTTTGGCGTAATCATCAGTCCGAAATAAAGGCAGCCCTTAAAGGTTCTTCCCTCTGCATTCATTGCCTCAATTGTCGGAATAAAAATCTTTTCCATACATTCAGCAGCTACATCATCGGTATAATAAGGATTCGGAGATACGGTTCCCATACCGCCTGTATTAAGCCCCTTATCGCCGTCAAGTGCGCGCTTATGGTCCATTGAGGAAACCATTGGCTTAACACACTTACCGTCTGTAAATGCAAGCACGGATACTTCAGGACCCGTTAAAAATTCTTCAACAACGATATGATTTCCGCTTTCGCCGAAAATTTTATCCTGCATAATTTCTCTTATGCCTGCTTCTGCCTCTTCCAAGCTTTCGGGAATGATTACTCCCTTGCCTAATGCAAGGCCGTCTGCCTTAACAACAGTCGGGAATTCATTCTTTTCCTTAACATAAGCGATTGCATCATCCGCATGATCAAAAACCTTATATTCCGCTGTCGGAATATTATATTTAAGCATAAGATTTTTTGAAAAAACCTTGGAGCCCTCAATAATTGCAGCATTTGCTTTCGGTCCAAAGGTTGGAAAACCCTCTGCGTTTAAAGCATCAACCATACCTGCAACAAGCGGATCATCAGGAGCAACAACAACAAAATCCGCTTTAATCTCCTTGGCAAGCTTAACTACACCGTCTATATCCGTTGCAGAAACAGGGTAGCATTCCGCATCATAGGAAATACCGCCGTTTCCGGGACAGCAGGCAATTTCAGTAACCTTGTCTGATTCCTTTATTTTTCTGATTAAAGCGTGCTCTCTTCCACCGCCGCCTACTACTAAAACTTTCATTGTAACTCTCCTTTAAAAAGAACTTTAAGCAAAGGCATAAAACTGCCTTTGCTTAAATTATTTTATACATTTTTATTAACGATTTTTGTTTCCTCTTCGCCTGTTTCAAGATTGATAAAGCGGGTAAAAAGCGAAACCTTGTTATCCTCATTCAGGTTATTCCAGATAACGCTTGTCCATTCCTCAATATCATTGGTTTCAACTGCAACCGGAGTAGGCTCTCCCTCAAATGACGGGATAGGATCGCCGTCACACTTATACGTATGGATAAAATGACCAAGACCCGCTTCGGAAGGATACTCAAAGAAAAATCTTAAGCACTGCGGCTTACCCATATTGGATTTAAGGATAGAAAGAACATAATCCCCATCCGGCTTTACAACACCTGAAATTCTTGGGGTATAGTTTGGCTCATCAGGCTCAAATTCACGAGTTAAAAGAGCATGACGATAGCACTTTCCCTCCTTCATAAAATCATAAATTGTATCTGTCTGATCTCCGTTTGTTACAATCGTTTTGCCGTCAAGCTTCAAAACAGGATTGTAAATAATAAGACTCGGATCAACCATTTTGCTTTCATCAAATGCCTTTGTGCGAATTCCGCCCCTGTCATTTTCTTCAAAAATACGATTGCGGCTGTTTTCGCTTCTTCCCATAATGAAATAAGCAATGGCTGCATGTTTACCATCAGGCGTTTTTCCAAGCACAATCCCTCTGCCCGGATATGAATTTGAAGATAATTCTTCTGCTATATTAACAATGTTCATATGACTCACCTTTAAATAATTTCTGTTTTATTTCCGTTTATTTTGATTCTTCCTTCACAGAAAAGAGATACTGCTTTCGGAAGAATTTCCCATTCTGCCTGCCGCATAACACGATATTGAAGAATATCCTCGTTATCGCCCTGCTCAACAGGAACAGCCTTTTGAAGAATGATAGCTCCGCCGTCTGTTATCTCATTTACAAAATGAGCGGTGGCACCCGTTACCTTCACTCCGCTGTTCAGAACTGCCGTATGCACCTTTTTGCCATAGAAGCCATCTCCGCAGAAAAGAGGGATAAGACTTGGATGAATATTAATAATTTTATTTCTGTATTTACTTACAAGCTCTTCGCCGAGAATGGAAAGAAAACCTGCAAGAACAATCAAATCAATATTCTTATTTTCAAGTGCTTCAAGAACCGCCTTATCGTATTCTTCCTTTGAAGCATACGCCTTTCTGCTTACAACAGCACTTGGAATACCTGCTTTTTCAGCACGCTTCAGCGCATACGCACCATCATTTGATGCAAGAACAAAGGTTATTTTACCGTTTTTGATTTCTCCCCTGTTCTGAGCATCAATAAGCGCCTGAAGATTTGTTCCGCCGCCTGAAACAAAAACAGCTATATTCATCATACTAATTCTACTCCCGCTTCGCCTGCTTTTATCTCGCCGATGATTGCAGCTTTTTCCCCGGCTGCCTCAAGAATGCCAACAGCCTCGTCTGCCTTTTCCTTATCAACAGCAATAACAAGACCTGTTCCCATATTAAATGTATTATACATATCTCTTTCAGGAATATTGCCTGTTTTCTGAATCAAATCGAAGATTGGCAATTTAAAGCATTTATCTTTTTCAATAACAGCTGTAAATCCATCCTTAAGCATTCTCGGAACATTTTCATAAAAGCCGCCGCCTGTAATATGAGAGATTGCATTCACTGTTACCTTGCTCATAAGCTCAAGAAGAGGCTTAACATAAATTCTTGTTGGCGTTATAAGCTCCTCGCCAAGTGTTTTTCCAAGCTCATCATAATAAACCTTGATTGTTTCTTCGTTGATATCAAACACTTTTCTGATAAGAGAAAAACCATTTGAATGAATACCCGAAGAAGCAACACCGATAAGCACATCACCTGCTTTAAGATTATCGCCTGAAACAAGCTTATCCTTATCGCCGATACCAACAGTAAAGCCTGCAAGGTCATAATCTTCGTCTGGCATAAGACCCGGATGCTCTGCCGTTTCGCCGCCGACAAGTGCACAGCCTGCCTGAACACAGCCGTCTGCCACACCCTTAACAATCTGCTCTATCTTTTCAGGATAGTTTTTGCCGCAGGCAATATAATCAAGGAAGAATAACGGCTTAGCACCGCTGCAGGCAACATCATTAACACACATTGCAACACAGTCGATACCGATGGTATCGTGCTTATCCATAAGCATAGCAAGCTTAAGCTTTGTACCTACGCCGTCTGTTCCGCTGACAAGAACGGGATTTTTATATTCATTCGCAGCAATTTCAAACATACCGCCGAAGCCGCCGATACCGCCGATTACACCCGGAATATTTGTTTTCTTTACGTGGGATTTAATCAGTTCAACAGACTTATAGCCGGCTGTTACATCAACACCTGCTGCTGCATAGCTTTCGCTGAAACTTTTTTCCATAAGATAACTCCTATAATTCAATTAAATTTCTTTTATTTTTTCCTGCAAAGCCTTATCCTTTTCGATAACGGCAGCAGCCATTTCTTTTCTCATATCCTTGAGTTTCTGCATAAGTGTATCATCACCTACTGCAAGGATTTCAGCAGCAAGAAGTGCTGCATTTTTTGCGGCATTCACACCGACAGAAGCAACCGGAATTCCCGGCGGCATCATAATGGTTGCAAGCATTGCATCCATGCCGTCAAGCACCTTTGCTGAGCAGGGAATACCGATTACAGGAAGCGTTGTTGATGCTGCAAGCACACCGCCGAGATGAGCAGCCATACCTGCTGCGGCAATGATTACACCAAAGTTATTATCTATTGCTGACTCCGCAAAAGCCTGTGCCTCTTTTGGTGTTCTGTGGGCACTCATAACTCTTACTTCCGTTTCGATATCAAGCTCCTTAAGCTGTTTGATTGCAGGGGTAACAATAGGCAAATCGCTATCCGAACCCATTATAATTGCAACTTTTTTCATTATTGTTTGCCTCCGATTTTATTTTTATATATTTTACAATATACGCCATTCTTTTTCAATAGATACGGCATAATTTCTTTTTTTAGTTTACGAATTGTACTATAATAAAATAAAAATTTAAAAAAGAATGTAACCTTTTTCCATATTATATCGTTACATAAGTGAAAGGACCTTTCAGAATTTAAAAGGTGGTGACTGAATGCGTGAGAATGAATTCATAACAATTGTAAAGCGAAACAATCAGCGGCTATACCTTATTGCACTTTCCTATACAAAAAACGGCACGGACGCAGAGGATATTATGCAGAATGTTTTTATGAAGCTTTGGAAGCATAGTAAGCCGTTTGAGGATGACATCCATATTGATAAATGGCTTACAATCGTTTGCATAAACGAAAGCAGGGATTATATCAAAAATCCTTTCAGAAAGCGAAATGTGCCGATAGAGGAAGCAATACATATATCTGCGGTTGATAAAACAGGAAATATTGATTTATTCAAAGCCGTAATGTCACTGCCTACAAAGGAACGAACGATTATTCACTTGTTTTACTATGAGGATATGAGCATAAACGATATTTCAGATATTTTAAAAATGAAAGAGTCATCAGTTAAAACAAGACTGTTTCGTGCAAGACAAAAACTAAAAACACTTTTAGGAGATGAATGGAACAATGAATAAAAACAAATGTAAGTATAAAGAAACTTTTAATGCACTTACTCCCTCCGAAGAAGCAGTTGAAAGAATTTATGAAATAACAACTGATAAAAGGAAATTCAGTTATAAAAAGCTTATAAGACGGGTTGCTGCAGCTGCTATGGCTTTTGTACTTGTTATAGGCGGAGGGTTCGGAGTTGATTATATTGTTGAAAATTCAAATATTTATAATTCAGACAATCATCTTAGTATTTATATTGCTTATGGATCTGAAAGAGAATTAATTAAATTGGATAATAAAAGTACCCCTCAAATTTTTTACAAACATTATGTAAATAAATATAAATATAGCGAAGAAAAGCAAAAGCAGATTCAAGAAGAATTTGAAAAGGAAATTAAAGAGCAGTTAAAAAACACAAGTAAATTTGGGCAGCCTGTTTGGGGAAGCCGAGCACTTATCCAAGATGACAACGGTCAGGTAATGGGAGAGGAATACACTGTATCATGCGGCGAATTTCTTTTAGACATTGAAGATTATTCTGCTGTAAAGAATATTACAATCGAAGATACCGGCAAATATGGAAAAATCCATCTGGATATATATACAAAAAACATGGGTGAATTTGAACAATTTGAAAATAAGCTTGATGATACGGGAATATTTTTTGACTCTATTATAAGAATGGAATCTGAAAACCCGAGTTATCTTTTTGAAACAAGAATTAACAATAAAATAACTATTACCGGTGACGAATTAAGAACAAGCTATGACAGCGAACTTATGAAAACAGGATTAGGAGAAAATGAAATCAACACAGGAATTTGCATCAGATGGACGGATTCAGGAGTAATAACAGAGAGTATTCATAATAATATTGATTTTAACTTAGCAAAAATTAAAGGAAGTATCTTTTTTACTGTTAATTATCTGGATGGAAGCACAAAAAAATCAACAGTTGATTATCATTTTGATAAAGAGGGATATATGTTTTTATCAATGAAACAGTAAATATGGCAACACCACAGAAAGTAAGATTTCTGTGGTGTAGTTTTATAAAATTATCCTGAAACATACAATATCTTTCTTTGTTAGAAATCCTCCACGGCAGGCGGCACATTTCCATTTAACAAGAAATTTTATATAACAAAAGGAACACTGATTTCTCAGTGTTCCTTTATTTTTATGATTGTATTATCTTCTTATACAAGCTCAATGATGCACATCTCTGCTGCGTCACCACGACGAGGGCCTGTTTTGATAATACGGCAGTAACCACCGTTTCTGTCTTCATACTTTGGAGCAATTTCATCAAAAAGCTTTTTAACTACATCTTCCTTAGTTACATAAGCAAGAACCTGTCTTCTTGAATGAAGGGTATCGTTTTTACCGAGAGTAATCATCTTCTCAGCCATAGCACGAACTTCCTTAGCTCTTGTAACGGTTGTTTCAATTTTGCCGTTTTCTAAAAGATAAGTAACCATACCTCTGAGCATTGCCCTTCTGTGATCAGTTGGTCTGCCCAATTTTCTGGTACCTGGCATAGAAATTCCCTCCTTTAGTCCTCTTCACGATTCAGTGTAAAACCAAGAGTTGAGAGCTTTGCAATAACTTCGTCAAGGCTCTTTTTACCAAGGTTTCTAACTTTCATCATATCATCTTCGGATTTTCCGATTAAATCTTCAACAGTATTAATGCCTGCTCTCTTCAAGCAGTTGAAAGAACGAACTGAAAGATCAAGCTCTTCAATGGTCATTTCAAGAACTTTTTCCTTACCGTCATCATCCTTTTCTACCATAATTTCCTTGCTGCCAACTTCCTCAGAAAGGTCAACAAAGAGCTTAAGGTGATCATTAAGAATTTTAGCTGCAAGTGAAGCAGCCTCGTCTGCCGGAATTGTGCCGTCTGTTTCAACATCAAGAACAAGCTTATCGAGATCTGTCTGCTGTCCTACACGAGTGTTCTCAACAGTATAATTAACCTTAAGAACAGGAGTATAAATGGAATCTATAGCGATAGTTCCGATAGGGAGATCCATTAACTGCTTGTTTCTGTCACAAGGAACATAGCCCCTGCCGCTGTCAGCAGTAAGCTCCATAATAACGCTTGCACCTTCATCGAGATAAGCAATGTGAAGATCCGGATTAAGGATTTCAACATCTGAACTATGCTCGATATCACCTGCGGTAATTTCTCCCTCTCCATGCGCTTTGATATAAAGAGTTTTTGCGCTTTCATCATGTATTTTAAGAATAACATTTTTAAGATTAAGAACAATCTCTGTTACGTCTTCCTTAACATGAGGAATAGTAGAAAACTCGTGTAATACACCATCAATCTTAACGGAAGTGATTGCATAGCCCGGAAGAGAAGAAAGAAGAACTCTTCTCATACCATTACCGAGAGTTGTTCCGAAGCCTCTTTCAAGAGGTTCAACAACAAACTTACCTACGCTTCTGCTTCCCTGAGTAGATAACTCTACTATATCGATATTAGGCTTATCAATTTCTATCATTTAAAAGCCTCCTAAATTATATTTTGTTGCACTAAATAAAAGAAATGATCAACTATTATTTAGAGTAGAACTCGACAATAAGATGCTCTTCAACAGGAGTTGCGATTTCTTCTCTCTCAGGAGCTCTTAAAATCTTAGCCTCCATAGCACCCTCATTCTTTTCAATCCACATAGGAACAGGACGAGAAGCATTTGCTTCTGCAATAGCCTTATATTCATCTGTAGATTTGCTTTTTTCTCTTACAGCAACAACATCACCTGCAGAAAGAAGATAAGATGGGATATCAACCTTGCTGCCGTTAACGGTGAAATGTGCATGATTTACAAGCTGACGAGCCTGCGCTCTTGAGCTTGCAAAGCCTGCTTCGTAAACAACATTGTCCAAACGGCTTTCGCAAATCTGAAGAAGATTTGTACCGGTTACACCGGCTTTTCTTTCAGCCATAAGGAAATATTTATGGAACTGACCCTCAGCGATGCCATAGTAACGGCGAGCGCTCTGCTTAGCACGAAGCTGAAGACCATATTCTGAAGTTTTTTTGCGGTTTTGACCATGCTGACCAGGTGCATAGGAACGACGGTCAAAAGCACATTTACTTGTATAGCATCTGTCACCCTTGAGGAAAAGCTTTTTTCCTTCACGGCGGCAAAGCTTACAAGCAGGTCCTGTATATCTTGCCATATCAAGTAACCTCCATTAAATACTATACGCGGCGTCTTTTTGGCGGACGGCAGCCATTGTGTGGAATAGGAGTAACATCTTTAATAAGAGTAACGCTGAGTCCAACAGTTTCCAATGCTCTGATAGCAGACTCACGGCCGGCTCCCGGTCCCTTAACATAAACTTCAACAGTTTTCATACCGTGCTCCATTGCAGCCTTAGCAGCTGTTTCAGCAGCTGTCTGAGCAGCAAAAGGAGTTGATTTTCTTGAGCCTCTGAAGCCCATTTCACCTGCTGATGCCCAAGAAACAGCATTTCCCTGCATATCAGCAATAGTTACGATAGTGTTGTTGAAGGTTGACTGAATATGAACTGTACCACGCTCAATATTTTTCTTCTCACGGCGTTTGTGGGAAGTAGTGGTCTTTTTTGTAGCCATACTTGTTTCCTCCTACAATTATTTCTTCTTGTTTGCTATGGTCTTTTTAGGACCTTTTCTTGTGCGGGCATTGTTCTTGGAAGTCTGTCCTCTAACCGGGAGACCCTTTCTGTGGCGAATGCCGCGGTAGCAACCAATTTCTATAAGTCTTTTGATATCGAACGCAATATCTCTGCGAAGGTCACCCTCAACAGTTACGTTCTTTTCAATGTAATCACGAATTTTAGAAACCTCATCTTCAGACAAATCTCTGCAGCGAGTGTCTGGATTGATTCCTGTTGCTTCGATAATCTGAGTAGCTGTTGTTCTGCCGATACCGTAAATATAGGTAAGACCGATTTCTACTCTTTTATCATTAGGTAAGTCAACACCTGAAATACGTGCCATTTTACAGTTTACCTCCGATTCTTAGTTCAGGATTAGCCCTGACGCTGTTTATGCTTAGGATTTTCACAGATTACCATTACTTTTCCATTGCGCTTTATTACTTTGCATTTATCGCAAATTTTCTTAACAGAAGGTCTAACTTTCATTTTGAATATCCTCCTTAAAATTACTTTGAACGCCAAATGATACGACCCTTAGTAAGATCGTATGGAGACATTTCAATTGTTACCTTATCACCGGGAAGAATACGAATATTATTCATACGAAGCTTTCCGCTGATATGGGCTAAAATAATGTGATTATTCTGAAGTGATACCTTAAATGTTGTGTTTGGTAAAACCTCAATCACGGTACCTTCAACTTCAATCATATCTGACTTTGACATCATTATACCTCGCTATACCTAAATACGATTAAGATGTTTTAATTTAACTGGAATCACATCGCGGCGTAATCGCCAGCAATTGATTGCAAACATCAGATTTTGGTCATTATTACAGGGCCATTGGATGTTATTGCAATGGTATGCTCAAAATGAGCAGCCAATTTGCCATCCGCCGTAACAACTGTCCATCCATCTGATAATTGTTTTACCTTATAGGTTCCCTGATTGATCATCGGTTCAATTGCCAATGTCATTCCGGGTAACAGTCTGATACCACGACCTTCGTGCCCGAAGTTAGGTACACTTGGATCTTCGTGAAGCTTTCTGCCCACGCCATGACCTACGAAATCACGAACAACACCGTAACCCCGTTCCTCGCAATATTGCTGAACTGCATGACCTATATCGCCGATTCTGTTGCCCGGTACAGCCTGCTCAATACCTTTATAAAGGCTTTCACGGGTTGTATCAATCAGCCGCTTTGCTTCGGGAGAGCAAGTCCCAGCCACAAATGTAGCAGCATTATCGCCGTTATATCCATTTTTTTCAGCACCGAGATCTATGCTAACTATATCACCCTCTTGAATGATACGGTTTGCCTTCGGTATACCGTGGATAACTTCATTATTTATGGAAATACATGCAGTAGCAGGGAAATCATAGAGCCCAAGGAAATTGGGAGTTGCCCCTCTTTTCTTGATTAAATCAAATGCGATTTTATCAATTTCTTTTGTTGAAACACCGGGCTTTACAGCCTCTCCTGCCACCATTAATGCTTCAGCAGATATCTGACAGGCTTCTTTCATAAGCTCCAGCTCTCTGCTGCTTTTAAGCACTACCATGTTAATCCTCCAAAGCTTTAAAAACGAGTGCAGTTGTATCTGCTACTTCTTCCTGACCCTCAACAATAACAAGCTTGCCAAGGTTGGAATAGAAGTCCTTAAGCGGCTCAGTCATTTCATGGTATTCTGCCAATCTTGCCTGAACTGTTTCAGGAACATCGTCTTTACGCTGAACAAGTTCGCCGCCGCAAGCATCGCAAACACCTTCAACCTGAGGCTTTTTATAAAGCATATGATAAGAATTTGCACACTTTGCACAAACACGGCGACCTGACATTCTTGCAGTTATTTTTTCATCAGGTACTTCAATATCAAGTACCTTATCGATTGCAATACCCATATCTTCCAAAGCCTGAGCCTGTGGAATTGTACGTGGGAAACCATCAAGAATGAAACCGTTTTCGCAATCTTTTTCTTTTAATCTGTCTTTGATAATTCCGATAACAACCTCATCCGGAACAAGCTGACCGGCCTCCATATAGGATTTTGCCTTAAGTCCCATCTCCGTGCCGTCCTTAAGAGCGGCACGAATGATGTTTCCGGTTGAAACAGCTGGAATACCATACTTTTCAACAATTTTTTCTGCCTGAGTGCCTTTGCCAGCACCCGGAGCACCGAGAAGTATTAATTTCATAAAAACTCAACCTTTCTTATTAATCAAGGAAGCCCTTATAATGACGCATCATCATCTGAGATTCAAGCTGACGAACGGTTTCAAGAGCAACACCGCACATAATGATTACTGAGGTACCGCCCAATGTAATAGACATACCGCCGTCTGTTCCATCCTCAGTAAGAGGAGGAATAGCTGCATCACAAATCAGTGACCAGATTAATGGGAAGAGTGCAACTACTGCAAGCATAAGCACGCCGATAAGAACAAGTCTGCTTATAACTCTGAAGATATATTCAGATGTTGGCTTACCGGGACGGATACCCGGAATTGCACCATTGTTTTTACGAAGGTTATTTGCCATTTCTATAGGATTGTACTGAATTGTACTATAGAAGTAAGCAAAGAAGATTATAAGAATGAAATACATTCCTGCGTACCACCATGAGTCGCTCTGGAACGCATCAAAGAAGCTTTCCCAGAAAGTTCCTTCATACTTATCAGCAGAAATGAACATCTGAACAGTTGCAGGAAGCGAAAGAATGGAAGAAGCAAAGATGATTGGAAGTACGCCGCTCATATTTACCTTAATCGGCATATGAGTTGACTGACCGCCATACATTTTACGACCAACTACGCGCTTTGCATACTGAATCGGAAGTCTTCTTTCGGAATTATCCATAAATACGATATAAGCTACCATTAATACGAATAATACCATAACGGTTGGTACGAGAATTCTGTAAACAAGTCTGCCAGTGCTGAGATACTGGAACAACTGTTTAATAAGAGTTGGGAAGCGAGATACGATACCTGCAAAGAGGATAATTGAAATACCGTTTCCGATACCGTCAATCGTAATCTGCTCACCGAGCCACATTATGATAGCTGTGCCTGCAGTTAAAACTGCAACAATAACGAACGCCTGGAATACAGCAGCAAAGCCTGTAAATGCAGCGCCGTCTGCGCCTACCATAAGGTAGTTATTGGTACGAAGGAAGAAGTAGTAAGCAAGTGACTGAAGAATTGCAAGAAGAACTGTTACATAACGAGTAATTGAAGCAATCTTTTTTCTTCCCTCTTCACCCTCCTTCTGAAGCCTTTCCAAAGCAGGAATGGCAACAGCAAGGAGCTGCATAATAATTGAAGAGTTGATATACGGGGTGATTGACATAGCGAAAATGGTTCCGTATGTGAAAGCACTACCCGTCATAAGACTCAAATACGTTAAAATTGTATTACCCTTGCCGATATCAATTTCATCAACGATATCAAGAAACGGAACAGGGATAACCGAGCCGATTCGGAAAATAAGGATAATAAATGCTGTGAAAAGTATTTTTTTCCTGATTTCAGGAACCTTCCATGCATTAACGAGGGTTTTTATCATTTAAAGCACCTCCGCCTTGCCACCTGCAGCCTCAATTTTTGCTTTAGCTGATTCACTGATTGCAGCAACCTTGACGGTTAATGCCTTTGTGATTTCGCCCTTGCCAAGAACCTTAACACCGTCAAGTTCCTTTTTGATAAGACCGCAAGCCTTAAGGCTTTCAGCATCAACAACAGCACCGTTCTCAAATCTTTCTTCAAGTGATGAAAGATTCACTACTGCGTACTCTGTTCTGAAAATATTGTTAAAACCTCTCTTAGGTAAACGTCTCTGAAGAGGCATCTGACCGCCTTCAAAGCCTGCCTGACGGCTGTAGCCTGAACGAGCCTTTGCACCCTTATGACCTTTACCGGCAGTTTTGCCTTGACCGGAACCGGCACCACGACCGATTCTCTTAACAGCTTTTTTAGAGCCTTCAGCTGGAGAAAGTTCATGTAATTTCATCTATCTGCACCTCCTCTTAGCCTTCTGCAACTTCAACAAGGTGAGAAATCTTTGCGATTTTACCCTTTGTCTGAGCATTGTCCGGCTGAACTGTTTCGTTGCCTATTTTACGAAGACCAAGTGAGTGGGCGGTGGCAATCTGGTCTTTTTTGCTACCAATTAAGCTCTTTACAAGCTTGATTTTAATATCTGCCATTTTCCACCCTCCTTAACCTAAAATTTCTTTTGTTGACTTGCCGCGAACAGCAGCTACTTCATCAGCAGTGCGAAGCTGAGCAAGTCCGTTCATTGTTGCTCTTACTACATTGTAAGGATTGTTTGAGCGGATAGCCTTAGCACGGATATCAGCGATACCAACTGTTTCTACAACAGCACGAACAGGACCGCCTGCGATAACTCCGGTACCCTTTGGAGCCGGCATAAGTAATACTTCGCCTGCACCGAACTTACCCTTAACCTCATGAGGAATTGTTTTTCCTCTTAATGCAACTTTGATACAATTCTTTCTTGCATCTTCGATACCCTTACGGATAGCATCAGGAACTTCACCTGACTTACCTACGCCGAAGCCTACAAGACCATTTCCGTCACCAACAACAACAAGAGCTGAGAACTTATAGATTCTACCACCCTTAACTGTTTTGGAAACACGATTAATGGTAACTACCTTTTCTTCAAGTTCCATTGAAGATGTGTCAATCTTTGCCATAAAGTATTTCCCTCCTTCGTTAGAACTCAAGTCCGCCTTCACGAGCGCCGTCTGCTAATGCAGCAACGCGTCCGTGATAAACGTAACCGCCGCGGTCAAATACGCACTTTTCAATGCCCTTTGCCTTGGCTCTGTCTGCTAATGTTTTTCCAACAGCCTTAGCTGCTTCTGTATTTCCGCCATACTGAGCGAAGTCTTTTTCAGTTGTTGATGCCTGTGCGATTGTAACACCTGCAACATCATCAATAAGCTGAGCGTAGATATTGCTGAGGGAGCGATATACATTAAGTCTTGGACACTCAGCAGTACCTGAAATCTTTCCACGCACTCTCTTATGACGCTTTTGTCTTGCCTTATTGGCATCCTGTCTTGAAACCATAGTAATTCACTCCTTCCTTTATTTCTTACCTGCTTTTCCTTCTTTACGGCGAATATGCTCTTCAGCATACTTAATGCCCTTGCCCTTATAAGGCTCCGGTGGTCTCTTTTCGCGAACCTGAGCTGCGAACTGGCCAACAGCCTGCTTATCAGCACCAGAAATGATAATCTGAGTAGCAGATGGACATTCTACCTTAACTCCTTCCGGAGGAGTCATAATAACCTGATGTGAGAAACCAAGGTTCATAACAAGGTTTGAGCCCTGAAGCTGAACACGGTAACCAACACCATTTACTTCAAGAACCTTCTTGAAGCCGTTTGTTACACCTTCAACCATATTGGCAATAAGAGAACGTGTAAGACCATGAAGTGATCTGTTTTCCTTATTGTCGTCCGGTCTTGAAACATTTACCTCGCTGCCTTCAACACTAACGGTGATATTTGGATGTTTATCCAAAGTAAGAGTACCATTTGGTCCTTTTACGGTAACAGTGTTGCCGTTGACTGAAAAATCAACACCGGCAGGAATAGCGATTGGCTTTAAGCCTATACGTGACATCCTAACTGCACCTCCTTACCAAATAAATGCTAATACTTCGCCGCCAACATTCTGCTTGCGAGCTTCTCTGTCTGTCATTATACCTTTTGAAGTGGAAATGATTGCTACACCAAGACCTTTCATTACCTTAGGCATATCTTCAACATTTGAATAAATACGAAGACCTGGCTTTGAAACTCTGCGAAGGCCTGTAATAACCTGTGACTTACCCTCACCATACTTGAGAGTTGCACGGATAACGCCCTGCTTTCCATCTTCAATTACTTTATATCCTTTGATATATCCTTCATCAACAAGAATCTGAGCAATTGCCTTCTTCATGTTAGACGCAGGAATATCTACTGTATCGTGTTTTGCTGAATTGGCATTACGAATTCTTGTAAGCATATCAGCGATTGGGTCTGTAATATGCATTGATATTTCCTCCTTATAAATTTAGCAATCTCAGTTTCTTACCAAGAAGATTTTGTTACGCCCGGAATCTCGCCCTTATGAGCAAGTTCACGGAAGCAGATACGGCATACGCCATACTTACGAAGATAAGCATGAGGTCTACCGCAGATCTTACATCTGTTGTAAGCTCTAGTTGAGTACTTAGCAGGTCTGGCTGCTTTAACTTTCATTGATGTTTTAGCCACGATATTCCCTCCTTATCCTGCAAACGGAGCGCCTAATAATGCAAGGAGCTCTCTTGCTTCTTCATCTGTATTTGCTGTTGTAACCATGATAATGTCCATACCGCGAACCTTATCAATCTTATCATAATCAATTTCAGGGAAAATCAACTGTTCCTTGATACCCATAGCATAGTTGCCACGACCATCGAAAGAGTTTGGATTAATTCCTCTGAAGTCACGAACTCTTGGAAGAGCAAGATTGAAGAATCTATCAAGGAATTCATACATCTTGTCACCACGAAGAGTTACTTTAACACCGATTGGCATGCCTTCACGAAGTTTGAAGTTAGCAACAGACTTCTTTGCACGGCAGATAACCGGCTTCTGACCTGTAATAATACCAAGGTCATTAACGATAGCATCTACTACCTTTGAATTTTCACGGGCTTCACCGCAACCAACATTAATAACAATCTTGTCAAGCTTTGGGATTTGCATAACAGACTTGTATTCAAACTTTTTCATTAATGCCGGAGCGATTTCGCTCTTATAGGTTTCTTTTAACCTTGCAGCCATTGTTATGTTCCTCCCTTACTTAAAATTCATTACCGCATTTCTTACAAACACGGCTGCCATCCTTATGTCCTACACGAGTTGCCTCGTTGCATTTAGGACATACAAGCTGTACTTTTGAAGCGTAAAGAGCTGATTCAACTTCGATAAGTCCGCCCTGATCGCCCATCTTACGAGGTT
The DNA here is from genome assembly GCA_029052085.1 of Eubacterium sp. Classification (GTDB taxonomy): domain Bacteria; phylum Bacillota; class Clostridia; order Oscillospirales; family Acutalibacteraceae; genus Eubacterium_R. Next base: position 7,292 of record JAIDJS010000273.1, on the reverse strand, counting down.
TAACATGCTTAGTTACCTTGTTAACATTCTTAACAATAACCTTGCCCTCTTTTGGACTAACAGCGATAACTTCGCCCTTAACGCCCTTTGATTTACCGCTGAGAACCACTACGGTATCTCCGGTTTTAACAAACATTTTACTCATAATTCAGCACCTCCATTAAAGTACTTCCGGAGCGAGAGAGAGAATCTTCATATAATCCTTATCACGAAGCTCTCTTGCTACCGGTCCAAAAATACGGGTGCCACGGGTAGTTCTATCTTCCCTGATAATTACGGCAGCATTTTCATCAAAACGAATGTACTGACCGTCGTCACGACGTACACCTTTAGTTGTACGAACGATGACTGCTTTAACAACTTCGCCTTTTTTAACAACGCCGTTTGGAGCAGCCTTTTTTACGCTTGCTACAATAACATCGCCAATGTTGGCATATCTTCTTCCTGAGCCGCCGAGAACACGAATGCAAAGAATTTCTTTAGCACCTGTGTTGTCTGCAACCTTAAGACGACTTTCCTGTTGTATCACAGCATTTTCCTCCTTCGTACTGCAAAATAACACTTTGCATCTTGCAGTTATTATTTTTTAAACTAATTATTAAAAGCTTGTAATTCGTAATGATTACTTTGCCTTTTCAATGATTTCAACCACACGCCATCTCTTGTCCTTGCTCATTGGGCGAGTTTCCATAATAAGAACCTTATCGCCTACACCGCAAGTGTTTTCTTCATCGTGTGCTTTGTACTTAACTGTACGGTTGATGATTTTGCCATAAAGCGGATGACGAACCTTGTCTTTAATTGTAACAACAACGGTTTTATCCATTTTATCGCTTGAAACAACACCAACTCTTGTTTTTCTGAGGTTTCTTTCGCTCATAATAAACTACCTCCTATCTTAAGAATTTGAGCCAGCAAGTTCGATTTCGCGTTCAACTGTTTTGATACGAGCGATATCCTTCTTGACTGCTTTTATTCTCATAGGGTTATCGAGCTGATTGATAGCCTGCTGGAAATGAAGATTAAAAAGTTCTTCCTTAAGCTCTGCAAGCTTAGCTGTACGCTGTTCAGCGCTTAAAGCTTTTATTTCTGCTGCTTTCATTACTGCTCTCCTCCCTCTTCTTTAACTATGAATTTGCACTTGATAGGAAGCTTGTTTGCTGCAAGACGCATAGCCTCACGAGCAACAGTTTCATCAACGCCTGCGAGCTCAAACATAACTCTGCCCGGCTTAACTACTGCTACCCAGTAGTCAACATTACCTTTACCTTTACCCATACGGGTATCAGCAGGTCTGGCTGTAATTGGCTTGTCGGGGAAAATCTTAATCCAAACCTGACCGCCACGCTTTGTATAACGGGTCATGGCAACACGGGCAGCCTCTATCTGAGCGGCTGTAATCCATGCAGGCTCTGTAGCCTGAAGACCAAACTGACCGTATGTTACTTTATTTCCTCTTGTAGCCTCACCGGTCATACGACCTCTGTGCTGCTTACGGTGTTTAACACGCTTAGGTAAGAGCATTACTGATTTCCTCCTTCCTTACGATTATCCCTGCGGCGATTGTTGTTAAATCTTTTTCTTGGAGCCTTATTTCTTGACTCACGAAGAACTTCGCCCTGATAAATCCAAACCTTAACACCGATACGGCCATAGGTTGTAGCAGCTTCTGCTGTGCCATAATCGATATCAGCACGGATTGTCTGAAGCGGGATAGTGCCTTCTTTATAAGTTTCAGTACGAGCAATTTCTGCTCCGCCGATACGGCCTGAAACCTGAACCTTAATACCACGAGCACCAAGTCTCATTGTATTGCGGATAGCCTGCTTAACTGCACGGCGGAATGATACACGCTTTTCAAGCTGTGTTGCGATGCTCTGTGCAACAAGAATAGAATTAAGATCAGGCTGCTTGATTTCGATAATGTTAATGAAAACCTCATCAACGCTTTTACCTAATTTCTTAGCACAAATAGCCTTAAGCTTTTCAATTTCAGCACCCTGCTTACCGATAACCATACCCGGCTTTGCACAATGGATGTTGATTCTTACACGCTTAGCATCTCTTTCAATTTCAACTTTAGGAACACCTGCGCTCTTAAGAGTGTCAAGAAGATACTCACGAAGATTATGATCATCAATAAGAGTATTTGCAAAGTCACCCTTTTTTGCATACCAGCGGGAGTCCCAGTTTTTGATAACACCGATTCTTAAACCGGTTGGATTACATTTCTGTCCCATCTAACTTTTCCTCCTGCTTAGTCTTCCATTTCCTTAACGGTAATGGTAATGTGTGATGTTCTTTTATTAATTCTGTAAGCTCTGCCCTGAGCTCTTGGCTGAATTCTCTTAAGAGTTGGGCCTGCAGTTACATTGCAGAAACTTACATATAATCTTGATACGTCCATATTATTGTTATTCTCAGCGTTTGCCATTGCTGATTTAAGGAGCTTCATAAGAGGCTCTGTTGCAGCCTTTGGTGTGTACTGAAGAATAGCCATTGCCTTATCACAAGGCTGATTTCTGATTAAATCAAGCACAATCTGCACCTTGCGTGGAGATATACGAACGTATGTTGCTTTAGCTGTTGCTTCCATAGTTTAAATCTCCTTTCGCTTATCTTGATGTTTTTGCGCCTGCATGGCCGCGGAATGTTCTTGTTGGAGCAAACTCACCGAGCTTGTGACCAACCATATCCTCTGTTACATATACAGGAACATGCTTTCTTCCGTCGTGAACAGCAAATGTGTGTCCTACGAATTCAGGGAAGATTGTTGAACTTCTTGACCAGGTTTTGATAACCTGCTTGTCGCCCTTTTCGTTAAGAGCCTCAACCTTTTTGAAAAGACTGGCTTCTACATAAGGTCCTTTTTTAGTACTTCTACTCATTTAATCTTCTCCTTTCTTCTTATTTGCCGTTGCGGCGTCTTACGATCATCTTGTTAGACGCTTTTTTCTTATTGCGTGTCTTGTAGCCAAGAGCAGGTTTACCCCAAGGAGTAACAGGTCCCGGTCTACCGATTGGTGATTTACCTTCACCACCACCGTGTGGATGGTCATTCGGGTTCATAACAGAACCACGAACTGTCGGACGCCAGCCCATATTGCGCTTACGGCCGGCTTTACCGATTTTAACATTAGCGTGGTCAGTGTTGCCAACAACGCCAACGGTTGCCATACAATCACAAGGAACATTGCGAAGCTCGCCGGACGGAAGTCTGAGGAGTGCATATGGACCTTCGAGAGCCATAAGCTGAGCGCTGTTACCTGCTGAACGAGCAAGCTGAGCACCTCTGCCCGGATAAAGCTCTACATTGTGAACGATTGTACCAACAGGAATGTTCTTAAGAGGAAGAGCATTACCTGCAACAATATCTGCATTAGGACCTGCAACAACTGTTGCACCAACCTTAAGACCCTCAGGAGCAATGATATAGCTCTTTACACCATCCTCATACTGAATAAGAGCAATATGAGCTGAACGGTTTGGATCGTATTCGATTGTTTTAACCTCTGCAGGAATATCAAATTTCTGTCTTTTGAAATCGATAACACGATATTTTCTTCTGTTTCCGCCACCGCGATGACGAACAGTGATTCTTCCGTAAGAGTTACGGCCTGATTTTTTGCTGAGTGGTTCAAGCAAAGATCTTTCAGGAGCAACTTTTGAGAGGGAAGAATAATCTGTAACCGACATATTTCTTCTTGAAGGAGTAGTCGGCTTATAATTCTTTATTGCCATAATTATTTCTCCTTTCCGGATAACTTTGCGATGAGATGGCACTCATCATACCTCATCATCCGAAATATTCTCATTTTCGCTATACTATTTATATAAGGGTTATGATTACATCATATCATTGAAGAATTCAATTTCCTTTGAATCTTCTGTAAGAGTAACAATAGCCTTTTTCCATGATGGAGTGTAGCCACTGTGGATACCCTGACGACGCTCATGACCACGAACATTCATTGTGTTTACCTTAAGAACCTTAGTTCCAGGGAAAACAGTTTCAATAGCCTTTGCGATTTCAATTTTGTTTGCATCCTTAGCAACCTTGAAGGTATATTTCTTTACCATAATACCGGTCATAGACTCTTCTGTAATGATTGGCTTAAGAATAATATCCTGAGCAGTTTTCATTATGCATATACCTCCTCAATTTTCTTTGCTGCATCCTTAAGTACAACAATGTTGCTGCAGTTAAGAATATCATAAACACAAAGTGTGTTCACTGTAACTACCTTAACGCCCTCAATGTTACGAGCACTCTTGTAGATTACATCATTGTTTTCAGGAAGAACAAGAAGAACTTTCTTTCCTGTTTTAAGCTTTGTGAAAACCTCAACCATAGCTTTGGTTTTGATTTCTTCAAGCTCTAACTTATTAAGAATCATCATTTCTGATTCAGCAACCTTGCTTGAAAGCGCAGACTTCATAGCAAGTCTTTTTACTTTCTTGTTTAAAGTTACTTTATACTTTCTTGGCTTAGGACCAAGAGCAATACCGCCGTGTGTCCACTGTGGGCTTCTTGTTGAACCCTGACGAGCACGACCTGTACCCTTCTGTCTCCAAGGCTTAGCACCGCCACCAGATACTTCTGAACGAGTGAGAGTTGACTGTGTGCCCTGACGCTGTGCAGCAAGATAGCTGACAACTGCAAGATGCATTGCATTCTTATTTGGCTCAATGCCGAATACTGAATCTGCAAGTTCTAATTTTGAAGTCTTACGACCTTCCTGGTTATAAACCTGAACCTGTGCCATTATTTATCTCTCCTTTCGTTAAGCTTTAACTGCGTCTGCGATAACAACAATTCCGCCCTTTGGACCGGGGATAGCACCCTTGATTGCGATAAGATTGTTTTCAGCATCAACCTTAGCAACTGTGAGGTTCTGAATTGTTACTGTTTCGTGACCGTAATGACCTGCCATTTTTCTGCCCTTAAATACTCTTGAAGGACTTGAGCAAGCACCGAGTGAACCCTGATGTCTTGCATTAGGACCTGTACCGTGTGTTTCACGGAGTCTTGAAAAATTCCAACGCTTAATTGCACCGGCTGTTCCGTGGCCCTTTGAAGTTCCTTTAACATCTACGATTTCGCCTTCTGCGAATGTATCTGCCTTGATAATATCGCCAACATTAAGAGCTGAGCAATCTTCAAGACGGAACTCTTTAAGTGTTTTCTTAGGAGCAACGCCGTTCTTATCGAAGTGGCCCTTCATTGGCTTATTCACTTTGTTAACCTTAACATCGCCAAAGCCAACCTGAACTGCTTCGTAGCCATCGTTCTCCATTGTCTTTTTCTGGGTAACTACGCATGGACCAGCTTCAACAACTGTTACAGGAATAACTTTTCCTTCAGCAGTGAAAATCTGAGTCATGCCGATTTTCTTACCGATTAGACCTTTTTTCATATTTTTTCCTCCTTGGTTATTGGTTGGTTTCCCAACTTGACCTCGACCGCGCTGCGACTCGATTATAATTTAATTTCGATGTCTACGCCTGCCGGGAGCTCAAGACTTGTCAAAGCTTCAACTGTTTTGTTTGAAGGTCTGAGAATGTCAATGAGTCTTTTGTGTGTTCTCTGTTCAAACTGCTCACGGCTGTCCTTGTACTTATGAACGGCACGAAGGATTGTGATAACCTCTTTCTCAGTTGGGAGCGGGATAGGACCGCTTACCTGAGCACCGGTGTTCTTTGCAGTTTCAACAATTTTTTCCGCAGCCTGATCAACAAGGTTGTGATCATAGCCTTTAAGTCTGATGCGGATTTTTACTTTGCTTGCTGCCATTTACTTTTCCTCCTGAAAAATATTGGTGCGATACTTTACCAGTTGTTTCTTACCACCCTGCCGTGTGTTTCAAACCTGCTCTTTTAAAAACCGAATGACGCAATATCACTCGGGCGCAGACTTATCCCCACAGACTGCAGATGTTCGCAAGTCACCTGTAGGTAGCTGAATACTGGTATGATTTCGCCCGGTTTAAAATCGGACATACTCCGCCGAAATTCCCATTCAGTGCAAGCAAACACACTGAACGCCACCTCCGGCATCAACGCATATCTGGTTGTGCAGAAATAGGCAATTATATATAAAATATATAATTACGCTTTTCCACACGCTTGACTATTATATTATATAATAAGCGCCTTGTCAAGCCTTTTTGCAATAAAATTTGTAATTTCTTACAATATTTTTCAAAAAAATTCTGTAATATTGCACAAGGAAATTAAACAAGCATATTTTGTATGAGCGTCCGCTCGCAATACTACATATTGTGCCTCGATATTATAACGCAAACAACAAGCATATATTTTAACAATTATATAAAAAAACTGCTGACATAAAATCAGCAGTTCGTTTTTTACATCAAATATATCATGCACCCTGGCGCATAGAGAGCTTAAGCTTGTCGGCAATCATTGCAATGAATTCGGAATTTGTAGGCTTACCCCTTTGCGACTGGATTGTATAACCGAAATAAGAGGAAAGGACATCAACATCGCCTCTGTCCCAGGCAACCTCAATCGCATGACGGATTGCACGTTCTACTCTTGAAGAGGTTGTATTATACATTTTCGCAACAGTAGGATAAAGAAGCTTTGTTACAGAGCCGAGCATTTCAGAATCCTCAACACAAAGTTTAATGGATGTTCTTAAATACTGATAACCTTTTATATGAGCAGGAACACCAATCTGACGCATAATATCCGAAATAACTACATCTATATCATTTTCAGAGTACTCAGTCGACAAACGCTTTTTCTTTTCGGATTTCCAAGATGTAAGGCGTTCTATTCTTTTGGCAACCGAATGTGCAGCTACAGGCTTTATAAAATAATAATCCGCTCCTGCATTTATCATCTGTTCCTCGAATTCGGCATTATCCATTGCTGAAACAAGAAGAACAAGCGGCTTTTCGGCAAGCGAAGCAGTTATATGTTCAAGAACATCCACTCCGTCAGCATTGGACATAAACACGTCCATAAGTACAGCATCAAAATGCTGCGTATCAAGAAGCGTCATTACACGCATACCGTCTTTCCCCGTAAGCACGACATCAAATCCGTTTGCTTCAAGCTCTTTCTTGCACTCTTTGCCGAAAGCTGCTGAATCATCAGCAATAAGTACTCTTAAATTGTTTTTCATAATAAAACCTCCGTTGTGTTAATTTTTACAAATTTTACCATATCCTTTACATTTTTGCAATAGTTATTTAAAATATTTTCGTGATTTTATTTTCCCTATCAAATTTTACAATATTTTTAGATATTATGCGACATTTTAC
>JAIDJS010000272.1 GCA_029052085.1 Eubacterium sp. | reverse complement strand
CGGCAACACCGCCGCTTACTGCAAAGCCAACGCCATCTCCGCTTGCCTGTACTACAAATTCGCTTTCCTCACATTCGGCAATATCTATGTCCCTTGCCTCAAGAATAGATGCAAATTCTTCAAATGTAAGAACAAAATCAATATCGCTTCGGATTGAACGTCTGCTTGCTTCAAGCTTTTTTGCTGCACAGGGACCGACGAAAACAACCTTTGCCTCAGGATGCTCCTTTTTAATAAGTCTTCCGGTTAAAACCATTGGAGTAAGTGCCATTGAAATGTATGGTGCAAATTCAGGGAACAGCTTTTTAGCCATAACCGACCATGCAGGGCAGCAGGAGGTTGCCATAAACGGCTGCTTATCAGGAACTTCGTTGGTAAAGTCTTTTGCTTCTTCAATTGTGCATAAATCGGCACCGATTGCAACCTCAACAACATCTGTAAATCCAAGTTTTAAAAACGCTGTTTTAATCTGGCCGATTGAAACGTTGCCAAACTGACCTGCAAATGCCGGGGCAATAGCAGCGTAAACAGGTGTGTCACTTTTAACAGCTGTGATGGTTTGGAAAATCTGGCTTTTATCAATGATTGCACTGAAAGGACAGTTAACAAGGCACATACCGCAGGAAACGCATTTATCATAATCAATTTCGGCCCTGCCGAATTCATCACTCTTAATTGCATTCATTCCGCAAACCTTTGCACAGGGTCTTTCCTGTTTCACTATTGCGTGGTACTCACAGGCATTAACGCACATACCGCATTTGATACACTTTTCCTGATCAATATGTGAACGGCCGTCAACTATTGAAACCGCATCCTTGGGGCAAACCTCAACACACGGATGCTCTAAGCAGTTCTGACACGCATTTGTAACAAAAACCTTGTTTTCAGGGCATTTATTACAGGCGAATTTGATTATATCTATAAGCGGGGGTTCGTAATACTTTTCGTCAATAATGCTTTCATCTATTCCATCACAGATAGATGTGAAATCATCAAACTTACGCAGGGATAATCCCATTGCCGCACGAAGTCTTTCGCCTACAACAGCTCGTTCAACAAAGACGCTGTCTCTATACTGCGCAATTTCACCCGGAATGATTTTATATGGAAGCTTTTCAAATTTAATAGGATCCCAACCCTCATAGGCAAGTCTTGCAACTTCTGTAAAAATGCTTTGTCTTATCCTTGATTTAGAGGTTTCAATTCCACGCATATTTATATCCTTTCCATTAATCATTTCGAATCAATATATATTATTACAAACATATAAAGGTTGTTTAATTTTTACGCCCATATAATATCAAATTATAATATCAAAATCAATTATTATTTATTTAAAAATTTTGCAGCTGCATCAAAGAAAATTTGTGCATTTCTTTACAAAATTTCATAGAAAAACCACTGCAGATGGATTGCTGCAGTGGTAGTTAATAATTTGTTTAGAAACAGCTAAGAATTCGTTTAGAATTGCTGACAATGGTTATTTATTGTTTTCAGTATTTAAACAGTTTTTGATTTCCGTATTGATTCTTTCTCTTGTTTCAAGCTGCCATTCGTTTGAATGCGGATATTCAAAAAAGGTAAGCTCTTTATCAAGTCCTTTTTCTAAAATGTCAAGTGCTTTTTTTCTGCCTGCAAGTTTTTCAAGAGTCTGAAGAGCCATCATATCCTGAAAGCCATCATAGAAAACCTTAAGTCTTAATGAGCAAAGAGGTGTTCCGTCCTCTTTCGGATAAACAACATAGCTGTCTCCTGACTGAAAGGCTTTTCCGGCATCCGTTATTTCATAGGGATTGATTTTTTTCTTTGAATATTGTGTATTCCAAAAATTGTAACCCCAATGCAGAAAGCCTTTTACATCGTATTTGTAAAGCTGATAGCCGAGCACTCTGTTTCGCTGAGACGGAATAGAGAAAAATCTGTTTGAAACATATTTGTTGTCTTGCGCACAGCAGTAATATGTCCATAATTCCGGAACATTGCCGATAAACGGTTCAATATGATTGTTGGCCGGAATCGGGGTGTTAACAAGCCCTTTTTTATAAAACTTAAAATCAGATAAAGCGTCAATAATCCTATAACCGCTGAATAAATCTTTAATAATGTTTGCTGCAATCCGATAAGTAAATGTTTGTGAGGAATTCGGTTCATCACTTACATGGATTAAGGTTTTTTCCTTTAATCCCATTGTTTCAATAAATGATTTAAGTTCTGCTGCAAACTGCCTTAAAAACTTTTTGTATTTTTTTGAAATAACAAGTGTTTTCCATCCGAATATCTGCTTGTATTCTCCGTTAACCGTTGCCATGATTTTTGGTGCAAACTTTGCACCCCATTGCGTAAAGAAATGCGCCATTTCAAAGTATTCTATTCCGCAGGATTGTGCTGTTTCAATCCATTTTTTCAGCTTATCAAAGTTGAATGAATATCTGCCTTTTTCAAGAGTAACATCAACAAGCTGAACTGTCGGTCGATCGCCGCCTACTGCTATATCAAGCGATGGCGTAAAAAGCGGTGTCAGAATACAGTTCATTCCATGCTCACATGCAACAGCCATATAGTTTTTTACTACACGCCAGTATTCGTCTGAAAACGCTTCAAAGTTATATTCCTGCATAAGGCAGTCACTGTGAAACCAGTTTGTAAAAATCAGGTTTTGCTTTTCAAGAGAACAGTTTATTACTTCGATGTCAAAAGAAACCGAGCTTTTTACATCGCCTGAGGAAACGATGATTTCAATTTTATGATTTCCTGCTTCAAGCTTTTCGGTCGGATTTATTTCAAACCATAAGGTTTTTGCCCCGTTTTCAAGCTTTATAATCTTTTCGGCAGGAAGCAGTAAATCCGGATAGTAGCCATCCTTATTTTTTATAACGTAATCATCGGCTGTTTTTTCGTTGATTGCATATTCACTTGGAAGATATTCAACCGTGTATGGTGTTATGCAGCTCAGATCGGATTTGATTTCAAGCGAAACCTCGTCACAGTCTGATGAAATATAAAGCTGAAATGATTTTCTTTCGTTGTTAAGCATAGAAAATCCGTTAAATCTGCTTTCGGAGCTGGTTTCGTTCCTCATTATTTTTTCAAGAGAGGAAAGTAATACTAAATGAATTTGCATATATTGATACCCCTTGGTAAACTTTTTAAGAATAAAATTAAAAATAAACTTTACTTGATTTCAATACTGTAAATATGCGCTTTAACTGCGTTGGTTTTAGAGCCGATACGCTGAACAGGTATGCTGAAAGAGGAATTTTTTATACTGTTATTGCGTACAGTTCCGTTGAAAGTAAAGCTTCCGATTGCCTTTTTGCAGAATAAGCCTGCTTTCAGCTTTGTTCGGAGCGGCTTTGTATCAATCGTAAGATTAAGTCTTCTGTTTGGAACAGGCGTGTAATTGAATTCGTAGGTAAAGCCTTCTGCCGTAAAGCCGAGCCTGCCGTTTTCGGTTATTCTGATATCATAGGTTCCGTATGGAGCATCCGCCTCCATAATAATCTGATTTGGAACAATCTCTTTGAATTCAATAGAAAGCTTCAATTTTGTTCCTGTTTCAAGCTTTCTGCAGCCGCTTTCAATAAAGCATTCGCCGCCTGTTAAATTTACATCCCTGATAGGCCGGAATTCAGACTTTTCTTTTTTTGTTAAAGATTTTATAGTAAGCGCTGCGCGGTCAACCTCTTTGGCAGAATGCTTATCCGTGCAGCTGCCCCAGTTCTTTTCTGCAAAAACGGCAGCGCAGTCTGCAAATCTGTCGTAAAGATCCTGCTCGTTAATTCCTTTTGATTTTTTATCAATGTTATCTTGCCATATTGCGTAACAGCCGCCTAAAACCTGTTTGTTTCCCGCCGGCAGATTTGTGTAGCTTTTATTTTTCAGCCGTACACTATTGGGTTCAAACTTTTTAAATGCTTTTCGCTTATTTACGAAGTCCATATACGGTGCTCTGATTTTTGTTCCGTTCGGCACTATGTAGGTTAAAAAGTCTATTGTATTGATAAGCTTATAGCCCATATTGTACATTTCTCTGCCGTCTGCCCAATCACTGGACCATAAGTTTAGCTGAACATCCTTTATGGCTTCTTCTGCAATCGGTGTTTCCGGATTGTCTTTAATCCATGAAAGGCTTCCCCATAAGCGAACAGAATTGGTTTTCTTTATATATGGAATAAATTCATTAATAAATCTTCGATATGCGCCGTAATCGCTTAAGAATTCGTCTGCACCGATATGCACAGCAGTTTCACTTGGAAAAACAGGATTTTCGCCCATGGTGTAATCATCGAAAATCTGCTTAACAAAATCAACTGCTTTCGGATCTGCAATATTAATGTGGTCTGTAAGAGGTCTTTTCTGCATAAGAGGGGAAACCTCATTAAAAACGGCATATTCGGGAAAAACTTTGGTAAATGCAAGCGCATGTGCAGGCATATCTATTTCCGGAGTTATGGAAACTCCTTTTGCTTTTGCCCACTCAATGAATTCTCTGAATTCCTTTTTTGAATAGCTGTAATCCTTTGAGGTTGCGGTTTCGCCCTTATCATTTTTCAAAGAGCTTTCAAGTCGGAATGCCTGATAAGCATCAAATGTACTTTCGTCTCCGTTTTCGGCATAGTGTTCCAGCCATATGTAATTATCGCCCAAATGAACCTGAAAATCGTTCATTTTGTACCAAGCCATACTGTTTACTATTTTTTTGAGTGTATCCATTGAAACAGGACGTCTGCCGACATCAAGCATAAAGCCTCGGATACTGTATTTTGGATAATCACGTATGACTCCGCAGGGAAATCCGCCCTGAAGCATAAGCTGAATAATGGTTTTTCCTGCCCATATTGCTCCAATTTCGGTAAAGCTATTTACCTTTACACAATCTTCGGTGCATTCAATTTCGTATCCCTCTTTGCCAAGATATTCAAGCTCGGGATTTATTGAAAATACTATATTTCCGTTCTCTTTTCTTTCTGCTTTTTTTCCTGAAGCAAGTTCATATTCTTCTGCAAAAGCGCTTGAAACCTCGCTTAATTCCTCGCATGAGGTGTAGGAAATATCATTTTTGAAAATACCTCCTGTGGCATGCCACTGAGCGGGTTCAGGTATAATATTGGGCTTCTTTTCTGCCTTGCCGTAAACACCTTTTATCTGTAAAGTAAAATCCTTTTCAACAACTTCGCCGCCTTTTTTACATTTGAAAGAGAGAATAACTTCTGTATCATTAAGCGGAGTGTGGATTTTTAAATCGTCATCTACAATCTGAGGGAAATTTGACCCTATAAATTCGGCTTCCCAGTTATTTGCAGCTGTGTATTCAACTGAATTGCTGCTTGTTTTAAATTGTATTTCAGGAATGTTTGTGTTTTTCATACTTACCCCTTATGTAAAAAATTTTGTTTATTTGAATGATATCAGTTATCTTCTTTAATGTCAACCAAATTAAAAAATCTGATTTCTAAATCTGACAGAGGGGTTGACTTTGCTGAAAAGCAATGATATAATACTACCAACTTAATAAGGTTAAACCGTTGACGCGGAGATAACGGCAATGATGCCTTTACAGAGAGCCTGCGATGCTGAGAGTCGGGTAAGAAACAAGTTGTCAAATGGACCGCTGAGGGTGCAGTCAAATGTAATTTTTATTACAGAGTATTCTGCAACGAGAGGGCATGCGTAAGTTGCCGGGAATATGTATGTATTCTGCTAAGTGTGTGGGAAGTCCCATAAAATCAAGGTGGCACCGCGGATAAGATTTTATTCGTCCTTGACAGAAGATTGAATTCTGTCAAGGACGTTTTTTATTTGTCCGATAAATTTGGCAGAAACGGAAAGGCTGAATATTTATGGAATTTTTACCTGAGTTTGATAAGGTTAAAAGAATTGCAAAATCAGGGAAATATAAAGTTCTTCCTGTAAGCTGTGAAATACTTTCGGATATATGCACTCCGATTGAAGCAATGAAAATATTAAAAAACGTTTCAACGCATTGCTATATGCTTGAATCTGCTCAGCAGAATGAAAAATGGGGCAGATATACCTTTATGGGTTTTAATCCTAAAATGGAAATAACATGTATCAACGGCGAGATGACCGCCGGCAGCATCAGGATAAAAACCGATAATCCGTCCGATGTTTTACGTCGGATACTGAAGGATTACAAAAGCCCCAAGTTTGATTATCTTCCGTCCTTTACGGGCGGCTTAGTCGGATACTTTTCATATGATTATCTTGCTTACAGCGAGCCGGCAGTTAAAATGGATGTAAAGGATAACGAAGCTTTTAAGGACGTTGATTTAATGCTTTTTGATAAGGTTATCGCTTTTGATAATTTTAAGCAGAAAATCATTCTTATTGCCAATATTTTTCTTGATAATGCAGAAATCCAGTATAACAAGGCTGTTATGGAGCTTAAGCAGCTTGCAGATTTGCTGAAAAACGGAGAAAAGAAGGAAGAGGAAAAAAGCGGCCTTGTCGGCGAGGTTATGCCTCTTTCTGATAAAGATAAATATTGCGAGATGGTTGAAAGGGCAAAGCGTCATATTAAAGAGGGCGATATTTTTCAGATTGTTCTTTCAAACAGATTATCGGCTCCGTTTGAGGGCAGTCTGCTTAATACTTACAGAATGCTGCGTACAATCAATCCATCCCCGTATATGTTTTATTTTTCGGGTACGGATGTTGAGGTGGCAGGTGCCTCTCCCGAAACGCTTGTTAAACTTGAAAACGGCATACTTCATACCTTTCCGCTTGCAGGTACAAGACCAAGAGGGAAAACGGATGAAGAGGATAAAGTGCTTGAAGCAGAGCTTCTGAAAGATAAAAAGGAGCTTGCCGAACATAATATGCTTGTTGATCTCGGAAGAAATGATTTGGGCAAAATCAGCAAGTTCGGCTCCGTTCGGGTAGAAAAGCTTCATTCAATAGAACGGTATTCTCATGTTATGCATATCGGTTCAACCGTAAGGGGCGAGATAAAAGCGGAATATGATGCCCTTAGTGCAATAGAAGCCGTTCTTCCTGCCGGAACACTTTCGGGCGCTCCGAAAATCAGAGCCTGTCAGCTTATTTCGGAGTTAGAGAATAATAAACGCGGAATATACGGCGGTGCAATCGGATATATTGATTTTTCAGGGAATATGGATACCTGCATTGCAATAAGAATTGCTTATAAGAAAAACGGAAAGGTGTTCATTAGAAGCGGAGCAGGTATTGTTGCCGATTCCGATCCTGAAAAGGAATATAATGAATGTATAAATAAAGCAAAGGCAGTTGTTCATGCACTCAAGCTTGCCGAGGAGGCGGATTTATGATTTTACTGATAGATAATTATGACAGCTTTTCATATAATCTTTATCAGCTTATCGGCGAAATAAATGATGATATTAAGGTTATAAGAAATGATGAATTGACCGTTGCTGAAATAAGAGCGTTAAAACCGCGAAGAATCATTTTATCTCCCGGTCCGGGACGGCCTGAGGATGCCGGTGTAATCATAGATGT
>JAIDJS010000271.1 GCA_029052085.1 Eubacterium sp. | reverse complement strand
ATTAAGCTTGCTGCCGTTTTAGTATGCAGTGGTATTTTCGGATATTTATCAACAAAAAAGCAAAAGAAATATAAGGTAAAATAAATGGATAGTTTTGAATTAAAAAGTGAAGAAGAATTTAATAAGGAGTTTGAAAAAGAGTTTTCCAAACCGCTGGAAATAGTCGGAACAGATAAAAAGGATATTTTTACCCTTTTCACTGAAAATAAAACTTACCTTTATTCGGTATTGTTCTATATAGCAGGCTTGCTGATGGGATCCTTTATATACAAGAATTGCCGCAATGACGTTCTGGATAATATTTTGAATGCACCGAATGAGGAATTTGTACAGCTGCTTCTGAACAATTTAAGCATTTATATGCTGATTTTTGCAGTATCGGTCTTACTTGGTGTATGTCTTGTTGGATTTCCGATTATCAATTTAATTCCGTTTATAATTGGTTTTGAAGCAGGAATGAAAATAGCTTATTTCTATATTGGATATGGAGTTAAAGGAATAGGCTATTCGTTATTGATGGTTGCCCCGTATGTATGCCTGTTTTTAACTGTGATTGTTTATTCCGTTTCCATGAGCTATGATTTAAGCAAAAAAATTTATAATATAACAGTAAAAAAATCAGATATGTCTGAAGAGTTTAATTACAAGACATATCTGAAAAAATATTTGGCCTATGCAGGCTTAATTGCTATTGTTGCCGTTATAAATACTGCTGTATGTACTGCATTAAACGGAATTATTTCCATTTAGATTTTCGTGTGCTTAACGGGTTGGATTCAATCGCTTTTTTAGTTGCATCGTTTGCAAGGTGCGTATAGATTTCCGTTGTTCCGAGATTTTCGTGTCCAAGTATTTCCTTTAAAAGCAAAACATCAACGTTTCCGTGCTGATACATAAGAGTTGCAGCAGTGTGACGGAGCTTGTGCACGGATACACCTCGGTCACCCAATCCGGCTTTATCAAGATTGGTATAAACAATGTGCTGAACGGTTTTAGGACTGATTCGCTGATTCCTGGAGCTTAAAAACAAGGCTCTGTCCCTGACTCCGTCATTAGGTCTTTTTTTCATATATGCTGTTATTGCATCTATACAAGCCTGATTAAGATAAACGGTTCTTTCTTTGTTTCCTTTGCCTGTTATAATCAAAGAGCCGTCTGCCTTTATATCGTTATAATCTATTGAAACAAGCTCGGCAAGCCGCATGCCACAGTTGAGGAAAAGCGTTATAATTGCATAATCTCTTTCCTTGTATGGTCCGTCAATAACTGATAGAAGCTCTTCAGCCTCTTCCAAAGTTAAATACTTCGGAAGGGCTTTTTTTGTTTTCGGAATGTCAAGATTTTTCATAGGATTATAATCAAGAATGCCTTGGTTATCAGTTAAATAAATAAAAAATCTTCTTATGGATATAACTCTTCTCGCTCTTGTATTATCATTGTTTTTTCTGTCGTTTTTACAATAGATTAAAAACTGATATGCATCATTTAAAGTAATTTTTCTTATAAAGTTGATATCAATAGGGT
>JAIDJS010000270.1 GCA_029052085.1 Eubacterium sp. | reverse complement strand
ACAATGTATTTATAAGTTTAAAAAAAGCCGTTCTATGAACGGCTTTTTTCAGTATTCCACCTTTAAATTTTCTTCTGCTTCGGCTACTTTAAGCATTATGGCACACTCAATTCTTTTTCTGTGAAGCTCACAGCCGAATTCATAAACACCGTTAACGCTTCCCGTTGTATGATAAGCATTTGCTGCACAACCGCCGCTGCAATAGAGCTTCGCAAAGCAGTCCTTACATTCTTTATGAGAATATACATTGCATTCATTGAACTGATTCAGAATTTCCTTATTCTCAATACCATTCCAGATATCGCCGAGCTTAAAGCTTTCATCGCCAACAAACTGATGACACGGATATAATTCTCCGCTCGGAGTTACTGCAAGATATTCCGTTCCTACACCGCAGCCGGAAACCCTTTTAACAATACAGGGGCCTGCATCCAGATCAATCATATAGTGATAGAAAGTAAATCCATTGCCCTTTCTGTAACGCCTGAGCATTTCATTTGCAAGGATTTCATACTGCTCCTTTAATACCGGCAGATCACTTTCCTTTAAAGCATAATGCTCAGTAGGTTCACAAACAACCGGCTCAATCGAAAGCTCTTTAAACCCTAAATCAGCCATATGAAGAATATCGGCAGAAAAATCCGTATTCAAATGCGTATATGTACCTCTCATATAATAATCTGCCTGATTTCTTGAATCGGCAAACTTTTTGAATTTATCAATAATCAAATCATATGAGCCCTTGCCGTTACAGGAGGTTCTTAACCTGTCATGTGTTTCTTTTCTTCCGTCAAGAGAAAGAACAACGTTCCCCATTTCCTTATTACAGAAATCAATAACCTCATCATCAATCAAAAGACCGTTTGTGGTAAGCGTAAAGCGGAAATTCTTATTGCATTCCTTTTCCCTGCTTCTTCCGTATTCAACAAGCCTTTTGCATACATCCCAGTTCAGCAGGGGTTCACCACCGAAAAAATCCACCTCAAGATTTTTTCTTGTTCCACTTTGCTCAATAAGAAAATCAAGCGCTCTTTTTCCTGTTTCAAAACTCATCAGCCCTTTGGGACCGTCATACTCGCCTTTTCCTGCAAAGCAGTATTTACAGGCCAAATTGCAATCGTGGGCAACATGCAGACAAATAGCTTTTACTACACCCTGACGTTTTTTA
>JAIDJS010000027.1 GCA_029052085.1 Eubacterium sp. | reverse complement strand
ACTATATTCTTACACGGGAATGTTTAATCGGTGGCATGTATTCGTCTGTATTGCAGATAAACGGCAATCCGCCGGCTATGGAATGTAATCGTGATGATGCAGTCCGCGATTTGATTCGTTTTTTTGATACATATAAAATTGAATCCGTTTTTGCGTATAATGCTTTTTTTGATTACAGTCATCTTCGTGAATTGGCTGATTTTAAATGGTATGATATCATAAAAATTGCTGCATATAAACAGTATAATTCAAAAATTCCCGAAAATGCCGAATGTTGTAAAACAGGAAGATTAAAGCGTAATTACGGTGTTGAACCGATTGTGAGATTACTGACGGATGATTACGGATATTTTGAAACGCATAATGCGCTCTTTGATGCAATAGATGAGCTGAAAATAATGCAGCTGCTAGGCTTAACTCTTGATACATATAATGCTGCAATTATAAATTCTAAAGAGTAATTAAAATGTTAAAGCAATTAGAAATTTTCAGTGAAGTGATTTGATGAATTATTAGTGGAAAATGTAGAATGCAGCGGAAAAGTAATGATAAAATGTGTTGATTGGATATTGAAAGCATTAGACAAATAGATATTCATAGAGGAGAAAACTATGCCCAAATTAATTATTATTCGAGGTAACTCAGGCAGTGGGAAAACAACATTAGCTAAAAATCTTCAGCATAAATTCGGCAGAAATACAATGGTTATTTCTCAGGATGTTGTGCGAAGAGAAATGCTGTATGTACAGGATAAACCTGCAAATAAAGCTATTGATTTGATGATTGATTTATTGAATTATGGCTCAAAGCATTGTGAAATCGTTATTTTAGAAGGTATTTTATATTTGGATATTTATAAACCGCTTTTTGAAGCTGCTGTTGATATATTCAAAGGAGATATCTATGCCTATTATTACGACATACCATTTGAAGAAACTTTGGTTAGGCATGCCACAAAAAGCAACAGCTCTTCATTTGGGACAGAGGATATGCGCAGATGGTGGCGTGAAAAAGATTATATAGGTTTTATTAAAGAAAATAGGATTACAAGTGATTGCAGTCTTACTGAGGCAGTTGATAAAATTTATATAGATGTTAAAAAATAGTTAGATTAGTATAAGAATTTTATGGGGTTAAATTTATGGGATTATTTAGTAAACAGAAAGAGCCTGTATTCTTAAAAGAAAGCAGCTCGGCAGAAAAACAGCTTGATGAATTAAACAAATTAAAATTGCTGCTCAATTCTGAAGGGTGTTCTGTTATTGAGCAAGATATGAAATGCATTGAATACGGCATTGCAGGCGAAAAGAATATTGAATTTGAATTAAAAAACAGTCATATGCCTTTATATATTCTGCATGATGTGTATTTAAAAAGCGGAGAACTTTCGGCACAGATTGATTATCTTGTTTTTACTCCGAAAATGTGCTTTGTTATTGAGTGCAAAAATCTTTACGGCGATATAGAAATAAATCATAACGGGGATTTTATACGAACATTAGATTATAACGGTAAAAGGAAAAAAGAAGGTATTTATTCGCCGATTACACAGAATGAACGGCATCTTGAATTAATAAAATCAATGGTTTTAAGGAACAAGAAAAATTTTATTACACGAAGAATTGCAGAAAAAACCTTTAATGAATCTTTCGTACCGATTGTTGTTTTGGCAAATCCAAAAACCATTCTGAACAACAGATATGCAAAAAAAGAAATTAAGGATAAGGTTATCAAAGCAGACCAATTGGTAAACTACATAAAAAACACTTATGAAAAATCAAATTTGACAGCTTCATCATTGTCTGATACGGAAAAATGGGCAGAATCATTTTTACTCAAAATGGGTGAAAACGGCACGGATTATACAACTAAATACAATAAGTATGTTAAAACAGAGAATAAAGATAAAACTGATTCTGTGTTTGATGTGTTGTATAATGAATTAAAATCATACAGGCTAAAACAGAGCCGAAAAGAGAATATAAAGCCTTACTATATTTATAATGATAAGCAGTTAAAGGAACTTATCGACAGAAATCCTAAAACTCTTGATGAATTAAAACAAATTTCAGGATTTGGAGAAAAGAAAGCAGAAAAGTACGGGAATTACATTTTAAATATTTTATCAAAATATAAATGATGCTGGATTAAACGATAAAAACAATGTGTTAAAATACTATTTAAAGAACTGTTGTTTTATCAACGGTACTGCTTTTGCGTGGAAATCAACTATGTGCAAAATGCTTGCTGAAAAGTACGGACTGTTATACGTGCAGAAATTATTTTGGATGATAGAGTTATTGAAACTGTACCTTTATTGGGTACAGTTTTGTTTTTTGTCTTTAACGGCAAAATAGCCAAAGAACTGTATTGAAAATTGTAAGAATTATAGAAATTCGGGTTTTATGATAATTTTGCTCGTTTTACCGGTTGTGTAAATGCTATAATAAAAAAGCAGAATCAGAGATGGTATATAAAATAAAAATGGATATATACTGTTGTCTGATATTAAAAGGGGTAAAAAAATGAAAGTAAAAAACATCGTAAGTAATGTTTATAAAGACATTACATCCCATTGGAAGCATCCGGCGCAGGGGAATTTTGTTTCGTACAGGGAACTGATTAATCTTGCTCTCGGCGGTATGGGAAATCAGCTTACCATGCTGCTTGTATGGCAGATGGGATTAAGTGCAGGCAATACGCTGCTTGGCTCAACAATCGGCATCAGACCTATACATCTGCAGTATATGTTGACAGTGCAGACCATTCTGAATGTTCTTTTCTTTTTTGTAAGAGCGCATATTGTTGATAACACACGAACAAAATGGGGCCGTTTCAGACCTTATATTGCTTTTTCAGGAATTCCTTTGGCGGTGCTTTCTGTTATATTTGTCTTTTTGCCGTTCCAAACCATGTCCTACAACGAAAAGCTTATATGCGTATTTGTGTTTGCTGTATCTATCAGTATGATTCAGCCGTTGTTTACCGATACATATTCAGAGCTGCAGACTGTAATTACTCCCAACAGTGAGGAAAGAGCAAAGGTTATTTCTATCAATTCAATTATTTACAGCTTTGCACCTACGGTTACGGGTTTGTTTATTCCGATATTATCCAATCTTACAGGCGGATATACGAATATTGATACCTACAGATATGTGCTTGCGCCTATTTCTTTTTTAGGTATAGGTCTTAATTTCTTTACCGCTTTGGGCTGTAAGGAAAGGGTTGTAACCTCATCAACCTATGTTCAGAAGGTTGGAATTATTGAGGGTGCCTTTATGATACTGAAAAACAAGCATTGGTGGATAAGGCAGATAGCAAGTATTATAGGCTTTCTTGAAGCGGCAACGGGCGTATTTTTCAGCTGGATATATATTTACAGCGTTCAGGATATGACCATGTACGGAATATTAACTACGGTTATGGGAAGCGCCAGCGGTATAGCAATGGCAATTACGCCGTTCCTGTTGAAAAAGCTGGGCAATAAAAAGCTTCTTATTTATCATAATCTTCTGAATGTTGTGTTTGCATTCATTCTTATGTTTACCTTCAAATCTCCATTGGTAATGTTTATCATTATGTATCTGAACGGTTTGGTAAATGCACTCAGTCTTGTGTATAATCAGGTTATGCATTCAGAGGTTAAGGATTACCAGCAGTATATCTGCGGCTACAGAATGGATTTTGTTTTTGGTCTTGCAGGTATGATAACCATGCCGATAACACTTTTAACAGGCTATGTTATTCCATATGTATATGAATGCTTCGGTCTTACAACGAATTATGATATTCTTTATGATCCGTATGTAAGAAACTCACTTTTCCTTGTGCTTTGCATTCTTGCAATTATCGGTGCGATTTTAAATCTTATTCCATTTTGCTTTTACAGTATGTCAAAAGAAAAGCATCAGAATATTATCCGTGTTTTGAGATACAGGGCTTTGTTTGACGATTTTCAATCAGGCGATTTTAATGCGGATGTTATCAAAAACGGTGTTGAAGCGGTAAGAAGCGGGCTTGAATTGAATGCTGCTCCTGTTCCCGAATTGAAAGCAATTAAAGCAAAAATGAAGTCGGCAAAAAGAGGTTCGGAAGCCAAGGAGCAGTTAAAGCAAAAATATAAAAGGGCAAGGGTGTTTGCTGCCGATCAGGCTGAGGTTGGCATTTTTATGGAGGAATTCAATAAGTTTGATACATATGAATGGCAGCATAAGGTTAAAAATGCACAAAGGCTTATTTCAAATGATATTTCAGCTTTTGCAGTTTATGATGAATCAATTATAGATGAAGCACGAAAAATGCCTAAAAGCAATAAAACAGAGCGTGCTTTAAGAAAGTATTATATCAATCAGGCTAAATCTATAGTAAAGTCAGGTAAAAAGATTAGAGAGAATTATCCGGACGGTATTCAAAAACCCGATGAAGAAAGGTTGAAATCTGCATATGAGCTGCCGGATAACACAAAAGAAGAGAATAAACTCAAAAAGGCTGAGATTAAGAGTATCAAACGTGAGTTTGATCTCTATTATAAAACAATTTCTCCTTATGCGGCTGCCGAAAAGCTTGTTTTCAGCTATGAAAATCGCAATAAGGTTATGGAATGGGCAGAGGAAAACTATGATGAAGCCTGTGAAATAATAAGAAAGCAGGAGGAAGAGGAAGAAAAGAAATCCTCAAAGAAAAAAGCTTTGGCAGGAAGGAGAAACAAGTAATGAAACATGTTAAACTGATAAAACTTATTTGTCTTTTCTGTTTGCTGTTTTTACTGTTTGCAGCAGGCGGCTGTGCGTTAAACAGCTATTCCGTTGATGAATTAAAAGTTCTTTATCCGAAAGCGATTGAAAATTCTCTGCATGAGGAGCTTTACTATTGGAAAGAAACGGTTAACGCAGCAGATTATTCTTCATGGCGAACCTGCAACGTTTACGCTGAAATGGATAAAAAATTTGAAATTATCCGTGATGAAGACGGAGCGTTTTCAAATATGAAAATTGATGTCTATGATGAGTATAACAAGAAAGGTGTTTATAAAGCACTTTGCGGAAAATCACAAAGCGCCAAAGGCGGAGAAACGGAAAGCTTTCTTTTTGAAAACGATTATGATGATTTGAAGAATCCTGTTCATTACAGAAAAACGGCTATGCAGCCGCAGGAATTTGTAAAAAGCGAAGCCTTTAAATCAAAGTATTCTCTTGATGCCGTGCTTGGCGAATTGGAATATTTAACTGTAGATGATATGGATTTTGAAACAGATAATAAAATGATGGAGCATAAGGGAAAGGTTGTTAAATTTTCCTTTAAGGTTAATGATGATTACATTCAAAGATATCATCAGGAATTCGGAAAAGCTTCGGTTTTTGAAGGATCAAAATATGCCGTTATAGAATTTGCATATGACCGTGTTGCGTCCATCGTTGTATTTTCTGAAGAAAAGCTTGGCAAAAATCTGAGTGTTGATAAGGAAATATATAAGCTGGAGATTGTTTATTACGGCCCAAAAATCAGTATTCCGTCTTACGACAGCGGCGTTTGGGCTGAAGTGAAATAATCTGTTTTAAACGATAACAGCAATAAAGTAACCGCATCTGCTGCAGATGCGGTTTTGCTTTATCTTGATTTTTTCTTTTATATTTAATATAATAAAAAATAATATTAATTTAGTTATCTTACGGAGGAAGCACATTTGGCTGTTAATAAAAACAATATCAGAAATTTTTCAATTATTGCTCATATAGATCACGGAAAATCAACTCTGGCAGACAGGCTTTTGGAGCTTACGCAGTCTGTTGAAAAGCGTGATATGCAGGCTCAGATTCTTGATGATATGGATTTGGAGCGCGAGCGTGGAATTACAATAAAGGCGCATGCAGTTAAGCT
>JAIDJS010000269.1 GCA_029052085.1 Eubacterium sp. | reverse complement strand
GCTTTGATGTTGAGCTTCAATATGAATGCCCCAACGAAGAATCCATTTTTTATCAAAATGATTTTGAAAGAGACAAAGAAAAAGCAAAAAATGTTAATGAAGCAATTGTTAACTCTGATAATTTATCTCCGGATCAGTTTACCTTTGACACCTTTATCGAAGGTCCGTCAAACAGGTTTGCTTACAGAGCATCCATGGCTGTTGCTGATAATCCCGGCGGTTCAGTAAAAGCAGAAAATACATTCAGCAATTACAACCCTCTTTTTATTTACGGAAAATCCGGGCTTGGAAAAACACATCTATTAAATGCAATATGCTATGACATTCATAAAAAATATCCCGCACTTAAAATTATTTCAACACGATCAGAGGATTTTACAAATGAATTTATTGATGCACTTGGTAAAAAAAGAGTTGATGAATTCAGAGATAAATTCAGAAATGTTGATGTTCTTTTAATAGACGATATTCAGTTTATTGCCGGCAAAGAACAAACAGAGGAAGAATTTTTTCACACCTTTAATTCTCTTATTGAAAACGGCAAGCAGATTGTTTTAACCTCAGACAGACCGCCGAAAGAAATAAAAAGCTTAACGGAAAGGCTTTGCAGCCGCTTTGAAAACGGACTTCTTGCCGACGTTAAAACACCCGAATATGAAACACGCTGCGCAATTATCAAAAGATAAGCAGATCTTTTGCATTTTGAAGTTTCTGATAATGTTGTGGAATTTATTGCTGATAAAATAAAAACAAATATAAGGCAGCTTGAAGGAGCAACCAAAAAGCTTTTTGCAATGAGCAATCTTTCCGGCACAACTCCATCCATCGCTCTTGCACAAAGAGTTATTAAGGATGTTACAACAGATACCCAGCCTCTTCCCATTACTGTTCAGAAAATTGTTGAGGAAATCGGCAGATGCGAGGGTGTTTCATCCGAAGATTTATACAGCAAAAAAAGAAAAGCCAATATTGTTCATGCAAGGCGCATTGCTATCTACATTATGAGAGAGATAACAAACAGCACCTATGAAGTTATCGGTGATACCTTCGGTTTTAACTATTCAACAGTGCTTTTTCACTATAATGAGCTGATAAAGGAAATGGAAGCAGATTCCAAGCTGAAAAGAAGAATCGAAGA
>JAIDJS010000268.1 GCA_029052085.1 Eubacterium sp. | reverse complement strand
GTTATTATATAGTCCTTAATGAAAGGATGGTTCGGTGAATAGTACTGAATATTTTATATATCTTTTGTCCTGCCATTTGAATGCTGTTGAGCCGAAGGGCGAAAAAAGAATGGATTGGCAGCAGATTTACAATCTGGCTGAAAAAAACAATGTAACTGCTATAATTGCTTATGAAATAAAAAGGCTTCCTGCAGATTGCCGTCCCGGCGGAACAATCGGTGCGTGGTTTAATGAGTGTTTTGAAAATACGATTCATAGTTTTCGTCCGAATCTTCAATCGCTTTCAAATTTTATTAATACGTTAACAGAGAAAAGGATTTCTCATGTTCTCTTCAAGGGCGTAATTTTAAGAAATTATTATCCGTTTCCCGAGCTTCGTGTCGGTATAGATACGGATGTTGTTATCCGCCCTTCCGAATACATTAATGCAATTGAAGCATTAAAGAAAAGAGGCTTTATAGAGAAATCCATCGAAAGCAATTCAGCAACCCTTCAGTTTGAAAAGGATGTTTTTGAGCTTCATACAGAGCTTGAAAGTATAAATATTCAAAGTAAAATTTATTTTGCAACTCCGTTTGATGATATCAGTGATTTTACCGGATATACATATAAATTGAAGCCGATGTATCATTTGCTGTATATTGTATCGCATATTGCTCATCATCTTCAAACCGGCTATGCAAGTATTAAAATGATTATGGATATTGATGTGCTTATCCGCAGATATCCTGAAATTAATATTAATGATTTTCTGATTTTAAGTGATAACATCAAAATCGGAAAAACGGCAGAAGCTCTGCTTGCGTTTTCCAAAAAGATTTTCAATACGCCTGTAGTTCTGAACTTTACATTTGAGGATGAGGATACCCTGCCTCTTTTCAATGATTTTATATATGCTTTTTCAACAGGCAGAGTTTTTGGAACTTCGGAAGAGATGGAAGAAAACGCTGAAAAAAAGAATACATTTGACTTCGTTAAAAATATTTTAGATAAAATTTCAAAATCCAAAAAGCATGACGATGAATTAACATATTACCAGATTCAGCTTCAGGAAGAATTAGGTCTTAAAGAAACAGAAAAGGAATAAATGAAAAATGCACGACTTGGGACACCCTGCGTAAAGAAGTATTTGGTTTAAATTTTCTGATTTTGCCCATCTAAGAATTAAAAATCTCGGTGTATACGAAAGTATGCACCGAGATTTATTCATTTAATCTGAACAAAATCAGTTCATTTAAACTGCTTTGCACTAAAAAATAGGAGAGATGGATAAAATGCAAGGCATAAATCATAGGACGGGCTGACGCCCTCACTATGATTTTAACGCAGCAGTTTGCCGTATTCTCTATATTTTTTAGCAATTATTCTTTATGCAGGGTGTCCCTTTTTCCGTGCATTTTTTAATGCTCATCACTTAAAACTGCATGTGCGCATTTTATTCCGTCAACTGCTGCTGAAACAATGCCGCCTGCGTAGCCTGCACCCTCGCCGCAGGGATAAACACCGCTTATGTTGCATTGGCAGAATTCATCTCTTAAAATTCGGACAGAGCTGGAACTTCTTGTTTCCGGAGCAGTAAGCACAGCGTCATACATATTAAAGCCATTCAGCTTTTTATCCATTTCAACGATTGCGGATTTCATGGTTGCCGAAACTTTTTCGGGCAGGCATTCGTCAAGATTCGTTAATGTAACTCCGGTAGGACAGGTTGGATTAACATTTCCAAGTTCCTTGCTTTCTTTGCCTGACAGAAAGTCGCCTACAAGCTGAGCGGGCGCTCTGTAATCCCCTCCGGCAAGCAGGTATGCAGTGTGTTCAATTTCTCGTTGATAATATATTCCTGCAAGCGGATGACTGCTTGGGAAATCGCAGGGTTCAATACCGACCAGAAGAGCGCTGTT
Source organism: Eubacterium sp. (assembly GCA_029052085.1). Taxonomy (GTDB): domain Bacteria; phylum Bacillota; class Clostridia; order Oscillospirales; family Acutalibacteraceae; genus Eubacterium_R. The sequence continues at coordinate 1,482 of JAIDJS010000268.1, read as the reverse complement.
TGCGTTTTCTCCGTCTCTTGCAAGACTGCTCATTCCGTTTACGATAACGCCCTCTTTTTCACTTGCTGCGGCAACTACCGTTCCTCCCGGGCACATACAGAAGGTGTATGCTCCTCGCTCGTGAAGTCCGTGGCAGGAAAGCTTGTAATCGGCAGCGCCAAGCTTTTCGTGACCGGCAAATTTTCCGTACTGCGCTTTGTTAATCAGGCTTTGCGGATGCTCAATTCTTGCACCAACGGAAAATGGCTTCTGTATGATTTCAGCACCGAGATTGTAAAGCATTTCTACTGTATCTCTTGCACTGTGGCCTATTGCCATTATAACACTGTCTGCCTCCATATCTGAGGTTTTGCCTTTTTTTGTGTATTGTATTCCCTGAACAAAGCCGTTATAAACAATAAGCTTCTCAAGCTTTGTTTCAAGCCACACCTCGCCGCCAAGCTTTTCTATTTTTTTACGGATGTTTTTAACTACAACAGCAAGTCTGTCTGTTCCGATATGAGGCTTTGAGGAATAAAGTATTTCTTCAGGAGCGCCTGCTTCATAAAGCTCATCAAGTACTTTTCGTATGAATGGACTCTTGATTCCTGTAGTAAGCTTTCCGTCAGAAAACGTTCCTGCTCCGCCCTCGCCGAACTGAACATTTGATTCCTCGTCAAGCTTTCTTTTTGTCCAAAATTCGTTGACGTCTCTTTGGCGTTCACCAATGCCTTTTCCGCGTTCAAGGATAATCGGCTTTAAACCTGCCTCAGCTAAAATCAAGCCTGCCAGCATGCCGGCAGGACCGAAGCCGACAATAATCGGTCTGTATTTTGAAATCCTCTTGTTTTCGGGAATTTCATATATATACGGCTTTGTAAGCTGAACCTTGTTTGATTTGCATTTTGCAACAATCTGTTCTTCATCAAGTGCGATTGTAATGTCAACCGAGTATGTGAAATGAACATTCTCTTTTTTTCTTGCATCAACGCTTTTTTTATAAATCGTCAGCGAGTTGATGTATTTTTTGTTGATTTTAAGTATTTTTGCTGCTTTCGCTTCAAGCAGGCTTTCGTCCTCATCAAGTGAAAGCTTTATTTCATTAATTCGTATCATTTTTCTTTTCCACAATCCTGTTTGCTGTTTTTATTCCGCTTTGCCATGCAAAGTCAAGGTTGAATCCGCCGCAGGGAAATTGTTTGTCAAGAATTTCTCCGCAGATATAAAGATTATCCATTTTAGTTGATTGATAATTGTGTATTTCGTTAAGCGGTATTCCGCCGTTTGTGATTTGCGCAAAATCAAAGCCTTTTGTGCCGGTTATAATCAGTTTCCAGTTTTTTGCAAAGGAAGCCATTTTTTCTGCATTGTTATCTGCCTGCTTGGAAATGATATCAGAAAGCTTTCTTCCGAGAATTCCGCAAAGGCTTCCAAACTTTTTTATGTAATCGGCAATGTCCTATTGGCGCATTTCAGTTATATGATCAAGCAGTGACGTAAATT
>JAIDJS010000267.1 GCA_029052085.1 Eubacterium sp. | reverse complement strand
CGATGCTCCTGCACCTATTATTACAATATTTTTCATAAATCCTCTAACTAATAAATATATTACATTATAAATTAATCTTCAAGCTGTGTCAATTCTTCCGAAAGCTGCTCCCACTCTTCATACAGTGCTTCCTTTTGCTTATTAACTGCATCAAGCTCTTCGGTTACTTTAAGAAGCTCCTCATAGGGTGGGTTGGTGCAGAGCTCTTCCTGTAAAAGACCTGCCTTTTCTTCTGCGTCCTCGATTTCATCCTCAAGCCTTGAAAGCCTTGTTTTAAGCTTTCGAAGCATACTTGCCCGTTCTTTTTTCAATTTATAATCATTTACCTTAACAGGCTTTTCTTTCTTATCGGACTCCACCGCTACACATCGTTTTTCAGCATAATCATCATAGTTTCCGATATAAGTATTAACACCATCGGGCGTTAATTCAACAATTGAGGTTGCAAGCTTGTTAATAAAATATCTGTCATGCGACACGATAAGCATTGTTCCGCTGTAATTCAGAAGTGTATTCTCAAGCTCTTCCCTTGAAAAAGCATCCAGATGGTTTGTAGGCTCATCAAGAAGAAGAAAATTAAACTGACCGAGCATAAGCTTCAGCAAAGCAATTCTTGCACGCTCGCCGCCCGAACATTTTTCAAGCTTCTTATATACCTCATCGCCCTTGAACAAAAAAGCTGCAAGTGCATTTCGAAGCCTTGTTTCGGTTAAATACGGAAAGGCAGACCAAACCTCATCCATAGCCGTTTTACTTAAATCCAGTTTCGCCTGCACCTGATCAAAATAGCCGGTAAATAAATTTGCACCAAATCTGAACTTACCGTTTGAAGCAGGATAATCCTGCATCAATATTTTAAGAAGTGTTGTTTTGCCACAGCCATTGTCGCCAAGCAGAAATACTCGCTCTCCTCTTTTTATATGAAATGAAACATTTTCAAAAATCTTTTTATCTCCAAAGGATTTAGAAAGCTCAAAAACATCAAGCACATCCTCGCCCGAAACACATTTCGGAGTAAAATCAAATCTGATTTTCTGCACCTTTGCATCGGGTATAACCATCTGCGACTTGATTCTTTCAATAACCTTTTCTTTGCTTTCGGCAGTTTTGATGTTTTTTTCTCTGTTCCACTGCCTTTGCTGCGTTATAATGCCCTCCAAGCGTTCGATTTCCTTTAAATCCTGTTCATACTTATCTTCGATTGCTTTTTGCTCTGCTTCCTTTTTTATAAGAAACTCAGAATAGTTGCCCTTATATGAACGAAGCTTGCAGTTTTCGATTTCAATTGTTCTGTTTGTAATTTTATCAAGAAAATATCTGTCGTGGGAAATAACAATAAACGCACCCGAAAAAGTAGATAAAAAGCCCTCAAGCCATTCAACGGCACGGATATCAAGATGGTTTGTCGGCTCATCAAGAAGAAGCAAATCCGCTTTTGAAAGCAGAAGCTTTGCCAAAATAAGCTTTGATTTCTGCCCACCGGAAAGCTTTGCCGTTTCCATGAAAAAATCCTTTTCATCAAATCCCAAACCGATAAGGCTTGAGCGGGTTAAGCTTTTATAGGTTAATCCGCCGTTTTTCTGAAATTCATTTGTTAAGTAATCCTGCCTTGCAATAAGCGCATCATCAGTACTTTCGGTAAGCTTTAACGCAATATCATCAAGCTCTTTTTCCATTTTAATCAAATCATCAAAAACGGAAATCAGCTCATCATAAACTGTTCTGTTATCAGAGCAGGTATGCTGCTCCATATATCCGACCTTTACATTCCTGCCGATAAAGCAAGCACCGCTGTCTGCAAGATAATCGCCCTTTATAACCTTAAAAAGCGAGGTTTTGCCTACGCCGTTTGCACCGACAAAGCCAACCTTTTCCTTTTCGTAAATATCAAAGGATACATCTGAAAACAAAGTTTGCTCACCAAAGGACAATGTTAAATTCTGAACACTTACTACTGCCATAATCTTACCTCTTAAAAATGCTCAATAAATGATATTTTACACTATAATGGCTTGAATGTGAAGAAAAATTTTGTTATAGTAATGTAAATTAATTAAAAAGAAGGCAGAATTATGG
>JAIDJS010000266.1 GCA_029052085.1 Eubacterium sp. | reverse complement strand
GCCTAATATATAACTTATATAAATTAATTACATTTATACATAGGCGATATATAACGATATAGCAAGTTTTTGACTTTACAGTAATGGTTTTAGACTTTACATAACAAAAACACCTAAAATCAGCTGTAATGGCTTTTTACTTTACATTCATAAAAATTGGAAAAATTTTGAAATTTTTGATTTTTTAGAAATTCAGCCGAGGGAACATTCATATTATATCGAAAAAAATGAATCCCTCTAACGCAAGCACTCCCCTCCTTTTAACAAGGGCGCCTTGATTTTTGTTCGGTTCATCTCTCCTTCTTTTTAATCAGAACAAAAGGCTTCTCCTTGAGGAGAAGCTGGCAACCGCTAGGTTGACTGATGAGGTGTTCATAATATATAATTACATCCGGAGGAACAAACCATATGAATACAGAATATAATCAAAGGCTGAAAAACAATTCACAAAAATTGAGAAGAAACATGACGAAAGAGGAAAAACATCTATGGTATGATTTTCTAAAAACGCTTCCTGTAACAGTTAAAAGACAAAAAATTATAGGCAACTACATAGTTGATTTTTATATTGCCAGTAAGAAAATTATTATTGAACTTGATGGAGCTCAGCATTTTGAAGAAGAAAACCAGCAGTGTGATACCATACGCGATAAATATTTAAGCAATCTTGGGCTTACTGTGTTAAGATATTCAAATTATGATATTAACACAAACTTTGACGGTGTTTGTGAAGATATAAAGAAACGCATAAAATGATTGAATACGTTTTTTAGTTTTTATATACACCTCATCCGTCTGCTTCGCATCCACCTTCCCCTCAAGGGGAAGGCTTTTTTTAAGGAACATTTGCCTGCTTTTGAAAAGGATTCTTTGATAGAATTGATATTAGCTGACAAAAAAATAAGGAACGATGAAAACATCGTTCCTCAAAATTAAATTATCAAATTTACTGATTGCCACCAACATTGCGCATAAGATTCTGGCGGATACCTCTGACATCCTGAAGTGCTTTATAAAGCGCATCATCAATCGCAAGAAGCGTATCTTCAGCATAGTTATTAACTGCATTAACAGAATCCTTTTTATTTTTCTGTGCAGCAGCAAGCATTTCATTAGCTTGAGCAGTTGCAGTTCCGAGAATTTCACTTGCACGAGCCTGTGCCTCACGGATACTGTTATCTCCTTCTTCCCTTGCCTTTGCAAGAATTTCAGCAGCCTGTGCCTGCGCTGTCTGTGTAATCTGATCTCTTGCAACAAGCTCACGAGCCTGTGCTTCAGCTTCAGCAATAATAGCCTGTGCATCCTTCTGTGCATCATCAAGAATTGTATTTCTTGAATCAATAATCGCCTTTGCCTGCTTTGTTTCATGAGGTGTATTAAGGCGGATATCCTCAATAATGGTTTTAATTTTCTCAACATCAACAAGGCATTTCTTTGTCATCGGCATAGAAGTGGCATCATCAAGCACATCTTCCAAATCTTCAAGCAAAATATCTGTATTAGTCATTAGAAATTTCTCCTTTACATCTTTTGATAACATCTTCTAATATAACTTCGGGAACAAAACGGGAAATATCCCCGTTAAGGCTGCAAACCTCTTTTACCATACTTGAGGAAAGGAACATATTTTCCGCCTTTGCAGTAAGAAAAACCGTTTCTACCTGCGGCAAAAGACTTTTATTTATAAGTGCCTGCTGAAATTCATAATCAAAATCAGACATAGCACGCAACCCTTTAACAATCGCAACAGCATCTTTCTTTGCTGCATAATCAACAAGAAGCCCGCTGTAAGTATCAACCTCTATATTATCCTTTGAAACGCAGCGTTTTATGAGATTCATACGTTCTTCAATGGAAAACATAGATGATTTTTTAGTACTGTTACACATAACGACAACAATTACTTTGTCAAAAAGCTCTGCTGCACGCTCTATAATATCAAGATGTCCAAGCGTTATCGGATCAAAGCTGCCCGGACAAACCGCTATTTTCATAATTAAGATTCCTTTCGGTAAATTGTTATTTTCGTTTTACCGTAATTTCTTTCTTTTGATACTGCAAAATCTCCGAAGCGTTCGGGAAGCGTTTCCTCTTTTGAGGTTTCGCAAACAACAATGCCGTCATCACCCATAAGCTTTACAAGGCTTGGCATACATTTTTCAATAAGACCTTTATTATAAGGCGGATCAAGAAAAGCAATATCAAAATGATTGATTCTTGAAAGATAAGCCGCAGCATCACAAAGTACAACCTGAGAAACGGATGAAAAGCCGCAGCTTTCAATATTCGACCTAACAATACTTTCCGCTTTTTTATTGTTTTCAACAAATGTGCAGGAAGCTGCACCGCGGGACAATGCCTCTATACCTAACTGACCCGAGCCGGCAAATAAATCAAGCACCTTTTTGCCCTCAATTTCAAATTGTATCATACTGAAAAGGGCTTCCTTAACGCTTTCGGCTGTCGGCCTTGTTACGTCCTCTCCCGGAAGCGTTTCAAGGCGCCTTCCGCGAGCACTGCCCGTAATTACTCTCATCATAATTGCTTGTCCTCAGTGCAAAGTATACACTTTCACATTTTTATACATAAATATTATACAGTTGAAGCTCTGCTTCGTCAAGTTTTATACTACGATTTTTACATTTTGTGATAAAAATTAAAGATATTTTGTGCATCTTTACTATTTATTGACGGACAATTTTGTAATTCTTCAACAGAACACGCTTTAATTTTTGATATCGTTTTAAAATGCTTCAGCAAAGCCTTTGCCTTAGCATTTCCTATACCGTCAATACTGAGCAGGCTTGATGAAAACGCCGATTTTTTATGCTTATTGTGATGATAGGTTATCGCAAAGCGGTGGACCTCTTCCTGTATATTGGAAACAAGGGTAAATGCACCTCTGTGCGAATTAATTTCTATCTCGCCTCCATCAAAAGCAATTGCTCTTGTTCGATGCTTATTATCCTTTACCATTCCGAAAACAGGCACATTTATACCCATTTTTGCAACAACAGGAAGCACGGCATTAACCTGAGGCTGACCACCGTCAAGCAAAATCAAATCCGGAAGAATTTTAAAGCTGCTTCCCTCTTCATCGTTATAATAATGATTAAAACGGCGTGTTAAAACCTCATTCATTGAGCCGACATCGTTCTGACCGTCAAAGCCCTTGATGGAAAAACGTTTGTAGGCTGATTTCATTGGTCTGCCATTATGGAAAACAACCATTCCGGCAACATTATCCGCACCAAAGGTGTGGGAAATATCATAGCTTTCAATATATTCGGGAGGCTTTGCAAGACCGAGCAGCTTAGCAAGCTCTTCAAGAGCGGCAAATTCCCTGCCGAGTCTGCCCTCGCTCTGTGCCAGATGCTCATTTGCATTCTGAATACACATTTTGACTATGGAAAGATGCTCTCCCTTTTGCGGATGAATAAATTCAACTTTCTTTCCACGTCTGCTTTCAAGAAACTGAAGTAACAACTCCTCATCCTCAATTTCGCCGTCTACAGCAATTCTGGCCGGAATTCTATCTCTCATAGCATAATAGCGTTCAATAAGCTCAAAGCGTGCTTCCGAAACAGCATCAACAGCATCAATAAGCCAGTATTCCGTATCGGTAAGCTTACCATTCTGAAAGCGGATAACCTCAAAGCAAGCCTTTTTCTTGCCGTTTACCAGAGCAAAAACATCTTCCTCAGGAACATTGATTGAAACAACCTTTTGCCTTTCATCAAGGTTTTTAATTGCTTTTATTCTGTCACGAAGCTTTGCAGCCTCTTCAAACTGAAGATTTTCGGATAATTCCTGCATCTGTTTGGTTAAATCACGGACAGCAGCCTGACTTCCGCCTTTAAGAAACGCAACCGCATCATTAACATTATTTACATATTCTTCCCTTGTTATTCGTCCTGCACAGGGAGAAGAGCAAAGCCCCATAAAACCATTCAGACAAGGCCTTGACTTTCCGTAATCCCTTGGAAACTGCTTACTGCAACGGGGCAGTTTAAAAATCTTCAGCGTTTCTTCTACAGCCTGTTTTACAGAAAAATATGAAATATACGGACCAATGTATGCCGCTCCATCATCATCCATACGATTACACTCTGAAATCCGCGGAAATTCACCCTTGGTAATTTTGATATATTTATAGCCCTTATCATCCTTAAGCAGAATATTGTATTTCGGCATATGCTGCTTTATAAGGGAGCATTCAAGAACAAGGGCTTCAAATTCAGTATCCACAAGAATATAATCAAAATCGTCTACATTTTCAACCATCCTGATTACTTTTAAGGAATGGTTTGAATGAGAGCCGAAATACGACGACACGCGATTTTTCAGCTTCTTTGCCTTGCCGATATATATAATTTTTTTATCTTTATTTTTCATTATATACACA
>JAIDJS010000265.1 GCA_029052085.1 Eubacterium sp. | reverse complement strand
GTGTATGAATGTTATATATGTAGATATTCTGTTTGTTGTAAACTTCTTTATAACATTCTTTCTTTTGCAGATTACTGCGAAATTCTCAAAACGCAGCGAAAAGCTGTGGCGGATTGTTCTGGCTTCGTTCATCGGGGGCGCTTACTCTCTTGTTATTCTTTGGGACAGTCTTCATTTTGCCGTGTCAAGTCTTGGCAAGCTTGCTGCAGCCATGCTTATCGTTTTTGTTGCTTTTAAATATAAAGGCATTAAAGCGTACATAAAAGAAACAGCAATTTTTTTCTTTGTAAATTTATTGTTTGTCGGTATCATTATCGGACTGTGGTTTATTTTTAAGCCGAGCGGTGTTGTTATCAATAATTCAACGGTGTATTTTAATGTATCGGCGCGTGTGCTTCTTATATCGGCATTGGCGGCGTATCTTATATCTGTTGTTGTTATCAGAATTTATAATAATAAAACAGTCGTTAAGGAGCTGTATAGCATAAGTGTTTATCATAATGAAAAGAAAACTAAATTTTTTGCTTTTGCAGACAGCGGAAATAATCTGAAAGAGCCGTTTTCTGATTTTCCTGTTATTGTTGCTGATAACAGTCTTTTTGAAAACGCTCCCTGCCAGAGGCTTATCCCGTTTTCGTCTGTAGGAGGAGAGGGGGTGCTTTCCGCTTTTAAGCCTGATAAGGTTGAGATAAGCTCTTCACTTGGAAGTGTTGAAATAAATGATGTTTATATTGCATTGAGCAGCAGTGTAAAAAAAGGAGAATACCAAGGAATTCTTAATCCAAAAATATTAAATTGAGGTAATAATATGTTTGAAAAAATAAAATTGTTTTTCTTAAGATTGTTAAAAAAAGAATGCTTTTACATAAACGGTCCCGAAACGCTTCCTCCGCCGTTAACAAAAGAAGAGGAGGAAACCGTTATGAACGAACTGAGAAGCGGCAACGAAGTGCACAGGGATTTGCTCATAACGCATAACCTTCGCCTTGTTGTTTATATCGCTAAAAAATTTGACGGCTGTGCAACCTCAACTGAGGATTTGGTTTCTATCGGCACAATCGGTCTTATGAAAGCCGTTAAAACCTTTAATCCCGAAAAAAACATCAAGTTTGCAACCTATGCTTCAAGGTGTATTGAAAATGAAATCCTGATGCACCTTCGCAAGGTTAATAATTCAAAGCATGAATTAAGCTTTGATGAACCGCTGAGTATTGATTGGGACGGCAATGAACTTACGCTGCGTGATGTTCTCGGCAGTGAGCCGGATGAAATTTCAGTTGATATTGAGTACAGCGATGAGAAAAAGCTGCTTTTGAAAATAGTAAACTCCCTTTCGGATAAGGAAAGGGAGCTGATGAAAATGCGCTTCGGAATTATGGGCGAAACAGAGCATACCCAAAAGGAACTGGCCGATTTAATGGGCATTTCTCAAAGCTATATTTCAAGACTTGAAAAAAGAATGATTGAAAAAATAAGAAATGAAATGATGCGTGAATATGTTTGATTATGTAAGGCAGTAAACTGCCTTGACTTTTTATACGCTTTATTCTCTTATCATATCATTGTTTCTGAATAAAAGGCTGATGCACCAGATTGCTGCAAGACCGACAATGCTGTAAATGATTCTTGCAAAAATTGCATCCTGTCCGCCGCATATCCATGCAACAAGGTCAAATTTGAAAAGACCGATTAAACCCCAGTTAAGACCGCCGATAATGCTGAGAATTAAAGCAATTCTGTTAATAATACCCATAATCTCATCTCCAATAAAAAAGTCGTTAGTATGATACCCACACTAACGGCTTTTTATTCATATGCTTTTTATTGACTTGAAATTTTTTTAGTGCTATACTGCTTTTTGAAACCGAATTTGTGTTTCGTCAATCAAAAAATATTTTTATTCTTTTTGATTTTTTCCCAAGGAGGCATTAAATTTATGAAAAAAATAAAAAAAACATTAAGTGTTTTGCTTTCAGCAGCAATGCTGCTCAGTTTATTTGCCGGAATAAGCTTAACTGCATATGCGGAAATATTTGAATATGGCGACTTTAATTATACAGTTCTTGCTGACGGAACTGTTCAGATTGAAGCGTATAGAGGAGATAATCCCGATTTGGTTTTCCCGGAAGAGATAGATGGTAAAAGGGTTACTTCTATTAAGACTTCTTTTTCTACAAACAGAAAAATAATTAAAAGCATTGTTATTCCGGATAGTGTTTTGCAAATTAAAAATGGTTCTTTTTATTGGTTGATAAATTTAGAAAGCATTAAATTCTCGAAAAACATAACTGAATTGCCGGATAGAGTGTTGGGATTATGTTCGAGCTTGGAAAGTATTGTAATTCCGGATAATGTTACGGCAATTGGCGAATCTGCTTTTGCTGGTTGTAAAAGTTTAAAAAGCGTTGCTATTCCGGATAGTGTAACCTCAATGGAAGGAAGAATATTCCAAGAATGCACAAGTTTAGAGGAAATTGTGCTTCCAAATGGTTTAAAAGAAATTCCCTATGCAGCTTTCGATGGTTGCACAAATTTAAAGAAAGTAATTATTCCTGACAGCGTAACAGAAATAGTAAAGGACGCGTTTAAGGATTGCACAAGCCTTGAAAGTATAGAAATTCCGGATAGTGTAATACAGATAGATTCTAATGTGTTTCGTAATTGTTCAAGCTTGAAAAGCGTTACACTTCCTATTGATATAACAAATCTGTATATGGATATTTTTGAGAATTGTACAAGCTTAACGAAGATTACTTTCCCGTATGAGTTGGAATCATTGAAATGGGATGCAAAGATTATGCAAAATTGTACCAATCTTGAAGAAATAATCATGTTCAGCCGAAATTGTGAATTTCTTGGAGATTCAATTCCATCAAATATAACTATTTATGGTTTTAAGAATTCAACAGCAGAAACTTATGCAAACAAAAACGGCAATAAATTTGTTGTCCTTGGTGAAGAAAGGCTTGATGCACCTAAAGCAAATTTAATTGTTAATAAAGATGGTACATTTTTAATTTCCTGGAACTATATTGAGGGTGCAGGAAGCTATGAAGTATATATATACGATAATGATAAAAATACATATAATCTTAAGTATACAACTGATAAAACAGCAATAAAAACTGAAGTTATGGAATATGTTCATACTTATAGATATAAAGTTAGAGCGGTCAGTGCTATAAATCACAAATTTGTATCGGATTTCAGCAATGAGGTTTCGGGTATGAATGATAAGACAATGGTAGCGCCTGTTCCTCAGATAACGGCAAATAAAAATGCCTCATTCACACTTTCGTGGGACGATGTTTTTCCTGCAAGATGTTATGAAGTTTATCTCAGAAATGCTGATGGTTCATATAGATTGCTAAAAACCGTAACAACAAATTCAGCAACAATCGGCGGTGCAGTTTACGGAAAGACGTATACATACAAAGTTAGAGCGGTAGGTAAAAACAGTAATCTGGTATCAGCTTACAGTGCTGCCGTTTCCGCGAAAAATACGATATGTCTTGTACCGCCTGTGCCAAGAGTCAAGGCAAATACAAATGCCTCCTTAACACTTTCATGGAACGCAGTTGCGGGTGCGGATAAGTATGAGATTTATCTTAGAAAAGCAGACGGCTCATATCGTTTGCTAAAAACCGTAACAACAAATTCAACAATAATCGGTGGTGCGGTTTACGGACAGACGTATACATATAAAGTCAGAGCAGTAGGTAAAAACAGTAATCTGGTATCAGCTTACAGTGCTGCCGTTTCTGCGAAAAATACGATATGCCTTGTACCACCTATACCGACAATCAGAACAAATAAAAATGCGTCATTTACACTTTCGTGGAACGCAGTTGCGGGTGCGGCTAAGTACGAGATTTATCTTAGAAAAGCAGACGGCTCATATCGTTTGCTCAAAACCGCAACAACAAATTCAGTAACAGTCGGCGGTGCGGTTAAAGGAAAAACATATACTTACAAGGTAAGAGCGGTAAACAATAATAATACTATAACATCAGCATATAGCTCTGAAATCAGCGGTGTTTATTAAAAAATAGCGGATGGTTTTTTATCCATCCGCTATTTTTTAATATTATAATTGTTATATTTTTGTTACAATAATTTCACATTCGCCGCTGATTTCGTATTTGCCGAAATTCGCTGGAATGAAAAAGCTGCTGCCTTTTTTTAGCGGCCTATCATTGATTTTTCCATTTCCGTCAACAACAAGAATATGATTAAAGCTTGTTTCATCAGCTTCAAGCTCAATTTTTGTTTTAACATCATAGTGATTCACTGTGAATAAATCACATTCAGTCAGAAGCTGACTTACGCCGCCGTCAATCTCTTTTGCTTCGCCGAATGGCCTGATGTCATATTTGGCGGGCTCTGTAACGGAAACATCAACTGCCTTGTCAATGTGAAGCTCTCTCGGCTTGCCGTCTTTTCCGACTCTGCCATAATCATAAACACGGTATGTAGAATTGCTGTTCTGCTGAATTTCAGCGATTAAAGCGCCCTTGCCGATGGCATGCACTGTTCCGGCTTCAATAAAGAATAAATCGCCTTTTTTTACCTTAACAACATTGAGTACATCCATAAGCGTGTTTTCTTCAATCGCTTTTCTGAATTCCTCTGATGAAATTTTTTCGTTAAATCCATAAATAAGAGTGGCATCGTCAGCTGCATCCAGCACATACCAGATTTCGGTTTTTCCGAATTCGTGTTCAACTCTCTGCGCATAATCATTGTCAGGATGCACCTGAATGGAAAGATTATCCTTTGCATCAATCAGCTTTATCAGAACAGGGAAATATGGAAAAGCTTCCGCTCTTGTTCCTGCAACTTTAATTTTGCCCTGTTTTTCTATAACCTCTTCAAGTGTTTGTCCGTCATACTCTCCACCGGCGATTGTGTTTTTTCCGTCCTTGTGACAGGCAAGCATCCAGCCCTCTGCAACAGGGTCTAAGTCACATTCAAGGTTGAAATCATCACGAAGCCTTGTTCCGCCCCATATATAATCTTTAAAAACAGGTTTTAATTCTAAAATATCCATAATTCTGCCTTCTTT
>JAIDJS010000264.1 GCA_029052085.1 Eubacterium sp. | reverse complement strand
CTCATATAGTATAAAAAGTTTGTAAAAAGGATTAAGAACAGAGCCAAAACGGCAAACGAAATATAAAATTGCTCTTTAAAGCTGAAATCATACTTTTCAAAGCGTTCATCCGTTTGTCTGTCACTATCCGTATTATCCATGAAATTACAATTTGTATTTAAAATTGAATTTATTGTTACAGACTGCCACTGATAAGAAGAAGTATTCTGTCTTATCTCGCAAGTATCAAATGAGGAAAAACGGAGCAGATATTCCGTACCATTTGCAAAAATGAAACGCCCTGATACTGTGCTATTAGTGCAGTTAAGAATATTAAAACCACTGCGGGTATTAAAACTAAAAGTATTGTCTTTAAAGTTATTCGGCACGACAATCGTACCTTTCCCAACGGAAGAACTAACCTCAATGTAACAACCCCCTGAATATTTAACATAGTTTGGAAACGTATTTCCGTATTCCATTGCAAAGACTGTTGTTGTGCAGCCTAACGCAAGAATTAAAGTCAAAACAAATATTGTTATTTTTTTCATTCTTTTTTACCTTTGATGAAGCTTCCGATAAGCATAAACAGAACACTAAGAATAGTCCATACAAGAAGCGGAATGCCTAAGAATTTATTATCCATAAGAAACGTAAACATAAGACTTATAGCATTAACAACATCACTCATGAAGCTTCGCCCCCTTCCCTACCGAGAATTTTATATACAATACAAACAATCACAAGACCAACGGCAATTACCTTTATAATCGTTGGCAGTGAATTGATAACACTGATTAAAAATTCGCCTGCATGAATTACTATCAGAACAAATTTAAAAAGTACCCTGCCGATTCCAACAAAAAGTTCGCCGATAAAGTTAAAGAAATTTACGATATAATCAATAATATATTTCATTATCTGCCGACCACCTTTCGTGAGAAGATAAACACAATGCCGAACGTGATTAAGACAATTACTGCAGACGGCATGACACCGAGTACATCATTGATTACCCCTGTTCCCTGCTTTATATAATCAGAAGCTACATCAGCGGAATTATCAATCTGTCCGAGTGTATCATCAAGGCTATCGCAATACTCATCAACTTTCTTGATGACATCCGTCAGACCCGAAGAGAACACAGGCGGTTGATATTCACTTTCGCCGTTTTCATTGCCCCACCAAAGCTTATTGAACAGTTTATTAAACCAAGAAGATATATCATTGCCTAATTTAGTAAACCACTGACCGATATTATCAAACCATGTTTTCAGATTATTCGTTAAATTCGTAAACCATTGCTTGATATTATTGCCCAGGTCGGTAAACCATTTGCCGATATTATCAAACCAACCACGCAAATCGGCTGTCAGCTTTGTAAAGAAACCCGATATCTGACTACCAAGATTAGTTATGAAGCTTCCTATCTTCGAGGGCAACTCTCCGATACTTTGGAAAATGCTCTTGATATATTCAATAATGGCACTGATACCCGAAAGAAGCTTTTTACCCTGACCGCTTTCAGGACTTTCAACGGATGCAGATATATCACGTACCTCTACACCAAGGTTGATTGTAGGCAAAGTACTTTCGGAAAACGTATAGTCAAAATTTTCAAGAGTAATTACTACATTGACATAGCCGTTATATGAAAAAGGAGCAGTATTTTCAAAGTGAAAAGTATTGCTTGAATTTGCCTGACTTGAGAATGAATAATCATACGTCAAATCGCCGTCAGTAAATTCCGTATCCCCGTTTACAGTACCGCTATTTTTAAAGAACGTCTTACCCCTATTACCAACATTTGTTTCGCCGTATGCGTCTACATTGAAGCTAAAACCACGATAACGACCGCGAGCCATAACAAAGTCATATGACATAACGTCGCCTTTTTTGATATCGTACTTATATCTGAAGGACAGAATAATTTTGTTCAGATCAGGCTGTTTATAGCTTGACGTGTCATAAACAAAATAACGGTCATCTGATGAAGTAAAGCTATCATAAAAAACTACTTTGTCAGTTGAAAACACAGTAACAGTACAACCGAAATTGCCGTCAACTGTGCCGTAACCAAAAGCAGTAAACGGAGTTAAAACAAACAAAAAAAGGGCGAGGAAAAAACCCACACCCTTTTTGATTGATTTATGTTTCATAGTTTACGAAACCACTTTGAGTTCAGTAAGAACCGCATTACCATTGAAACCCCTTTTATATACAGGCTCAATAACGGTACCAAGTGGCACATCGTGTTTAATATCAAGAAAAAGCATTTCAACAGCCTGCCCGGAAGCATTATCAGTACCTTCAAATTCAGTGGTACAATGAAGCTGAACATAGTCTTTCTGATTCTTATTCGAATGAATAAACTTTTTACCAATTACCTCTAACATAAATAACTCCTTTCAAATTATCCACACCTAATGGGAAAACCTACTCCGTAGGCGGTGTGTGTGAAACCTACGGAGGGTTTATATATAAGGAGCAAAACAAAATAACGAACCTCAGCACTGCCCTAAAGGTAAACTGTAATTGTTAAGCTCTATATATCAAAACAACGGTGTATTATCAAATATAAGCAAATAC
>JAIDJS010000263.1 GCA_029052085.1 Eubacterium sp. | reverse complement strand
AATTGAGTCTGCACAGTAAAAAGCACACAGTGACTTTCACTGTGTGCAGAAATTTTATTATGTATTATGCCATAAATTTACGGATAACGCTTTCCATATCATTATAATTCATAATTCTCGGAACAGGATAACCCGGATTACCCTCTTTAAGCGCTCTGCCGATAAGGGTTGGCAAATCCTCTTCCTTAATCATATCAAAGCTTGACGGAATATTCATATCCGCATTCAGCTTTCTGATTGCATCAATGAATTTCTGAGCCTTATCTGCTTCGCTTGCGCCTTCAATACCAACAATATCAGCAAGCTTTGCAAGCTGAGTATAAACCGAAGAACCATACCATTCAAGCACATAAGGAAGAATAACGGCATTTGCAAGACCATGAGGTGTGCCGTAAAGACCGCCGAGATTATGAGCAATTGCGTGAACATAGCCTACATATGCTCTTGTAAAGGCACAGCCTGCCCAATAAGAACCTTTCAGCATATTCGCTCTTGCTTCATAATTTTTACCGTTTTTATAAGCCTCTTCCACATTATCAAAGATAAGCTTTGTAGCCTTTTCAGCCTGTGCTCTTGTTTGCTTGGTGTTGCTTCTTCCGATATAAGCCTCAACAGCGTGAGTTAACGCATCCATACCTGTTGTTGATGTGATATGAGGTGGCAGACCTACGGTTAATTCCGGGTCAAGCACAGCATATCTTGGACGAAGACAGATATCATTGATTGCATTCTTCTCATGTGTTTCAGGATCGGTTACAACAGCAGCAACTGTTGTTTCTGAGCCTGTTCCTGCAGTTGTAGGAACGGCAAAAAACGGTGGTAACTTTTTAAGTACTTTAAGATATCCTCTCATTTTGCGGACAGTCTGATTTGGCTTAACAACTCTTGCTGCTGCTGCTTTTGCGCAGTCCATAGGAGAGCCGCCGCCGAATGCAATAAAGCCCTGACAGCCGTTTTTAATATACATTTCACGAGCTGCCTCAATGTTTGGAATAGTCGGGTTTGGCTGAACATCATCATAAACAACATATTCTACACCGACTTCGGTAAGCTTTTCAAACATCGGATCAAGAAGATGAAGCCCCATAAGGCCCTTATCTGTTACAACAAGAACTTTATTTATGCCCTTGCTTTTTACGAATTCAGGCAGTTTTAAAATTGAGCCTTTACCCTCAAGAAGCTGAGGCTCAGACCAATCAAGGAAATTGGTTGCAAATTTAAAAACCGACTGATACATTCTGTAATAGCATTTTTTTAATTCCCAAAGCATCATAAATCCTCCTTTAAAATATATTTCTCATCTATTCTACTAAAAAAATAACTTTTTTGCAATAGATTTATAAATATATTCCCATTTTGTAAAAAATATGGTATATTAATAACAATAAAATGATACGAGGTTTTGCTATGGGCAACAAACAACTTTTATTCTGCGGAAATCATCCCCATTATCTTAAAGAAGAGCTTACAAAAAACAGCAATAAGGCGAACGGCGGAATCGCTTTTAGAATTCCAAGCCTTATTCATGCCAACGGCACACTTGTTGCCGCAATAGACCGTGCTTCAACAGGAGCAGACTGGGGATATATAGAAATCGCGATAAGAAGAAGTGAGGATGGCGGAAAAACATGGAGTGATCTTGAAACTATAGCCTCCCCTCCTGCACGGGAAACTAAAATAGCTGATGACTGCTACGGCTCAGGCTTTTTTATTGATCCCTGTATGGCAATAGCTGAAAACGGCGATATTGTTATGATTGTTGATTTCTGGCCTGAATGCAAAGGTCTGCATAAAAAAAGCATTCTTGACAGACATAAGGCACCTTATGCCGAAATTGACGGCAAAATGCTTCCCGTTATTTACAGCAAAACAAAAAAGCCGTATTACATACAGGATGACGGAACCGTTATTGATAAAAACAAGCAACCAACAGATTACAGGGTTGAGGGTTTAGGCTCACTTTATGAAAAAGAAAAATATATCGGCAACATCTTTCTTTATGGCAAAGAAGGCGTAAACGAAGCCGGAGTTGAATTAACCTTCGGTGCTCCTCTTACCGCACCAAAAAGAAGCTATGTTTATATGCTCAGAAGCAGCGATAACGGAAAAACCTGGAGTCAGCCAAAAGACATTACACATATGTTTCTTAAAAGAAGTGACGGCACATTTCTCGGCGTTGCTCCCGGAGTCGGTATAACAACCAAAACAGGCAGAATCATCATGCCGCTTTATGTTGACAGAAAATCAACTGTTACAATTTACAGCGATGACAACGGCGAAACCTGGCACAGAACCGAGGAACAGCCGTATTCTAAAAATATTGATGAATGGCAGATGCTTGAGGCTCCTGACGGAACAATTCTTGGCTTCGGCAGACAAAAAAAGCCGGGAAAAACTCCGGTTACAATTTCAAAAGACAACGGCACAACATGGAAAAAATGCAAGAAAACGGAGCTGATTGCCGTTAAATGTCAGAAAAGTGTTTTAGCAGTAGGTGAATACATTTTCAGCACGCATACCGGTCCGAAAGCAAGAGCAGACGGCGAGCTTTCGGTTGGAAAGCTTATTAAAGAAAACGGAGCGTATTCAATGATAGAATGGTTTAAAACCATAAAAATTAATGACGGCTTTTTCGCTTATTCCTGCCTTACACAAATTGACGAGAACACAATCGGTGTTATGTATGAGGCTGAGCCAAGCAGTTATCTTTTATTTGAAACTTACAAAATCAACGAACTTGTAAAGTGATTTGTATATCCCTCTTGTTTCAGAGGGATATTTTTTGATATATTCATAAAAAATTCATAAATTCTATTGACGGCAAAAGACAGTTATCTTATAATTAATATATACTGAATTCATAAGTATAAAAAATACACAAAGGAGATTTCTTATGGAAAACAACAATTTTGAACAGCAGAACAATCAGCAGTTCACAGACAACAATGCAAACCCACAGCAGCCACAGTTTTACGGACCACCTCCGGCTCTTGACAAGAAGAGTACCGGTCTTAACATTCTTTCATTTTTCATTCCGCTTGTAGGTTTAATTCTTTATCTTACACAGAAGGATCAGACACCTATTAAAGCTAAAGGATGCGGTAAAGCAGCACTTATCGGTTTTATTTTACAGATTGTATTTTCAATTGTTTATGTTGTTGTAATATTTGCTCTTGTTGGTGCAGCAGGTGCAGCTGGCGGCTTAATGTAAGCAATACATAATGTTTATAAATAATGCGGGCTTCGGCTCGCTTTATTTTTTATCTTAAATACTTGCAAAATTTTATTTAATGTATTATAATAGCATCGTCTTATTTAGTAAAGATAAAACACAATGACGAAGAAAAGTAGCTTTTATGAGCCTTTCAGAGAGCAAAACCATTGGCTGCAAGTTTTGTATGGCAGATAAAAGTGAAGTTCCCTTCCGAGTGGCTGGGCTGAAAATTGCAGTAGGCACAGACGGAATGAGCTCCGTTACAGGCTCAAAGAGTGTTTGCTCAGATTGATGCAAAAATTAGGGTGGTACCGCAGGTTATTACGACTTGTCCCTTGTTACAGGAGGGGCAAGTCTTTTTTTGTCCCAAAATTTTGTTACTAAAACAAAGAAAGGAAAATGTTATGAAAACGCAACTTGAAAAAATCAGGCAGGCCGCAAAGGAAGCTTTGGAATCCTTTGAAACGAAAGAACAGATTGAAGAAGCAAGAATCAAATACCTTGGCAAAAAAGGTGAGCTTACAACTATTTTAAAGCAAATGGGCAAGCTTTCTGCTGAGGAAAGACCTGTAATAGGTCAGCTTGCAAATGAAATCAGAGCGGATATTGAAGAAAAAATTACTGCCAGAGCCAAAGAATTAAAGGAAAAGGAAATTCAGCTTGAAATTAATGCTATGCCCGAATTTGATATTTCACTTCCTCCTGAACTGGAAAGAGGGTCTTATCATCCGATTACGCTTGTTCAGCGTGAATGCGAAAATATTTTTAAATCAATGGGCTTTCATGTTGAAGATTACAGCGAAGTTGTAACCGACTATGAATGCTTTGAATCTGTTAACATTCCAAAGCACCACCCTGCAAGAGATATGCAGGACACCTATTATCTTGAAAATGGTCAGCTTTTAAAATCTCATACTTCCGCAGCACAAAATGCCATTTTGAGAAAATATAAGGATGCATTATATCAGGGCAGCCCTATTAAGGCTATCTTCCCCGGCAGATGCTTCAGAAACGAAGCAACAGATGCCTGCCATGAAAACACATTCTTCCAGATGGAGGGTGTTATGGTAGACAGGAACATCTCCATTTCCAACCTTATTTACTTTATGAAATCCATGCTTTCAGAGGTTTTCCAAAAGGATATCAAGGTTCGTTTGCGACCGGGCTTCTTCCCCTTTGTAGAACCCGGCTTTGAGCTTGACATAAGCTGTCTTATCTGCGGCGGTGACGGCTGCCCATCCTGCAAAAACAGCGGATGGCTTGAGCTTTGCCCCTGCGGAATGATTCATCCGGAGGTTTTAAGAATGGGCGGAATTGACCCTGAGGAATACACCGGCTTTGCTTTCGGACTCGGCTTAACAAGGCTTGCCATGATGAAATACGGCATAAAAGATATCCGTGATTTAAACAGCGGAAACTTGAAAGCACTTTCACAATTTACAGACGACGAATAAAAAAGCAGGCTATACTGAATAAGGAAAGGAAGAATTTATTATGTTTTTATCAATGAATTGGATTTCTGATTTTGTTGATTTTACAGGACTTGATAAAATCAAGCTTATAAATCAGTTTTCACTTTCAACGGCTGAGGTTGAAAATGAAATATTCTTTAAAGGAAGCGATATCAGCGGAATCGTTGTAGCAGAAATCAAATCCGTTCTGCCGCATCCGGATTCAAAAAAGCTTCATCTATTAAAGGTTGATGCAGGAAACGGAGAATTGACAGATGTTGTCTGCGGTGCTCCGAATGTAAGAGAAGGTATGAAAACCGCCTTTGCCAAGGTTGGCGCAAAAATCGGCGAAATTGAAATTACGCCGAGAGAGCTTGCAGGCTACACATCATACTGTATGTGCT
>JAIDJS010000262.1 GCA_029052085.1 Eubacterium sp. | reverse complement strand
AGGGAGTAATTCCATTAAAATCCCATTAATTTCACTTAAATCCCAAAAGAAATTAATTGGAATCCCACAAAACAGGAAAGGAGAGATGAATATGCGCTTGCTCGTAGGTACACTTGACAATTATAAATTAGACAGCAAGGGCAGACTCTCTGTTCCGACAAAGTGGCGTGAAAGACTTGGTAAGGAATTCTATATGGTTGCAGTAACCGTTAAAGGCTGCAAATGCTTAACCTTATATCCGGTTGATTATTTTGAAGAAACCTTTTATGCAATGCAGAATGGCTCTGAAAATCAGAAATATGATGCAATAACAAGCTTTCTTGATAATGCTGAAGAAGCCGTTCTTGATTCTCAGGGCAGATTTACCGTAAATCAGCGTCTTAAAGAAGCAGCTGGTTTCACCAATGAATCCAATGTAATCTTCAAAGGTAAGGGCAAGTTTATTGAAATCTGGAATGAAGAAGAAAACGAGAAAATGAATAATACCTATGATCATTCTTTAGGTATGTATGATCTTATGGATAGATTAAAGGGCAACAACGAATAATGGAATTTAAACACAAAAGCGTTCTTTTTGATGAAGCTATTGATGCGCTTAAATTAAATGAAAGCAAGATTATAGCAGATGGAACGGCAGGCGGCGGCGGTCACTCAAGGGAAATTGCAAAAACAGCGAAAAGGCTTATTGCAATAGATCAGGATCCGGACGCGATTCATGTACTTAATGAAAGATTAGGGGAAATGCCTAATGTTTCGATTGTGCAAAGCAATTTTTCAGAAATTAAAAATATTATTTCAGCCTTAAATATACAA
Source organism: Eubacterium sp. (assembly GCA_029052085.1). Lineage (GTDB taxonomy): Bacteria > Bacillota > Clostridia > Oscillospirales > Acutalibacteraceae > Eubacterium_R. The sequence continues at coordinate 2,801 of JAIDJS010000262.1, read as the reverse complement.
AAAATAGACGGAATGCTTTTGGATTTGGGTGTAAGTTCCTTTCAGCTTGATAACGGAAGCAGAGGCTTTTCCTTTCACAGGGATGCACCTTTGGATATGCGAATGTCTAAAACAGGGCTTTCCGCTTATGATGTCGTTAATACATATGACGAAAAAAGCCTGGCTGATATTATATGGAAATACGGCGAAGAAAAATTCAGCCGCAGTATTGCAAGAAATATAGTTAACGCAAGAGAAAACAAACCGATTCAAACAACCTTTGAGCTTGTTGATATTATCAAGGCTTCAATGCCTGCAAAGGAACTTAAAAAGGGGCATCCTGCAAGAAAAACCTTTCAGGCAATAAGAATTGAGGTAAACGGCGAGCTGGACAGGCTAAAGGAAGCCCTGGATAACGCATTTGAATGTCTTAACGAGGGCGGCATAATAGCTGTTATAACTTTCCATTCTCTTGAAGACCGAATCGTTAAAGAAACATTTGCAGAGTGGACAAGGGGCTGCACATGCCCTAAGGAATTTCCAATCTGTGTCTGCGGCAATAAACCGAAAGGCGAACTGCCGTTTAAATCAAAATCTCCGAGTGTGTCGGAGCTTGAAGAAAATCCGAGAGCACGCTCCTCTCGATTAAGAGCGTTTAAAAAATATTGATTTATGAAAGGATGATTTATGTGACTAATGCAAGCGATTTTCGCCGTTATTCATATGGTATAGATTTTGAAACAAGAAATGCGGTAAGTGCTTTCAGTCAGACACGTTCATCCGCAGCGCCTGCATATGTTCCGGAAGTTATGCCGGAAGCTCCTGTTCCAAGACGCAGAAGAAAGCTTTCCGTTACAACAAATGAGAATTTAAAAAGCAGAGAGGAGCTTATAGCAAGCCAGAAGCTTGCAAGAAAGCAAATGCTTGTTATCGTATCCGTTATTGCAGCAGCAGCCATAATGCTTTTTGGTATGCTGTTTACGTATGCAGTTAAAAATGAATACACACGTCAGATTGCAGCTCTGAAAACAGAACTTTCAAGAGAGGTTAATCAGAATATCTGCACCAATTCCGAACTGGAAGCTCTTGTAACGATGGAGCAGATTGAGGATTATGCCGTTAATAAGCTTGGTATGGTTAAGCTGGCATCGGATCAGGTAAGATATATAGATGTCGAAAAATATAAGGATGCAAGAACTGCAGCTTTAAATGAACAGCCACTTGAAGAAGCGGCTGCGGATACTGCTGTGGAAAATCAGTAATATTCATTAAAATAAATTAGTATTATTTTACGAGAGTTGGGAATTTTTCTTAACTCTCTAAAATATTAATATATATAATATATAAATTATAAGGTGGGAATTTGATGAACAGATTTAAAAAGCTTTGCACATCAAGAGCATTCATAATGTTTCTGGTTATCGTGCTTTTTTTAGGTGCAGGAATATCCCGTCTTTTTTATTTTCAGATTATCCATGGCAAGGAGTATTCTGAAAAAGCGCAGAATCAACAGCTTTCCGATAAGGAGATTGAAGCAAGGCGCGGAACGATTTACGACAGTCAGGGAAACATTCTTGCGCAATCTGCAACGGTTTATAATATTTTTATTGACCCGTCAAAAATTAATGATACCAACCGAACTGTGCTTGTTGATCTTCTTTCATCAACGCTTGAATACGATGATAAGGAAAGACAGGAGCTTGTTGAAAAAACAAACCAAGAAGGTCAGTATGTAGTTGTTGAACGAAAGGTTGAATATAAAATCCGAAAATCGCTTGCTGAATTTATGGATGCAGATGAAAACAGAAAATATAAGCTTCGAAGCTGTCTGGGCTTTGAGGAAACAACAAGGCGGTATTATCCTTACGGTACACTGGCCTCTCCTGTATTAGGCTTTGTAGGCTCTGATAATCAGGGCTTGGAGGGAATAGAAGCTTATTATGATGAAGTGCTCACAGGAGAAAACGGAAGAATAATCACTGTTGCCGATGCTGCATCAAAATCCATTTCCGATGAGTTTGAAACAACCATTCCGGCTCAGGATGGAAATTCACTTGTTCTTACAATCAATGGTTCTATTCAGCATACGCTTGAAAAAGGACTTCAGGATATTCTTGAGGAATATTCGCCAAAGGGAGCGTACGGCGTTGTAATGGATGTTAAAACAGGTGCTGTGCTTGCAATGGCTTCTCTGCCGCATTATGACTGCAACAATCCCCGAACGGTTATTTACGATAAATACCTTGAGGATATCAAGAAAGAAAAGGATTCCGATAAAAAGGCAGAACTTGAAAGTGCATATGTGCAAAAGCAATGGCGTAATTTTACTGTAGCTGATACTTATGTAACAGGCTCTGTTTTCAAAACCTTTATATCTGCTGCGGCACTTGAAGAAAAGATTGTATCTCTTGATACAACATTTACCTGTGTCGGCTCAATAAAGGTAGCGGGTTGGAACAAGCCTATAAATTGCCATGTTCATGATGGACACGGAACACAAAATTTAACGCAGGGGCTTGGAAATTCCTGCAACCCGTTTTTCATTACAATCGGTCAGAAGCTTGGTGTACATAATTATTTCAAATATTTTGACGGCTTCGGATTTACTGAAAGAACGGGGATTGATTTACCCGGTGAGGCATCTCCGCAGTATTACAAGGAAGAAGAGTACGGAATCGTTGAGCTTTCCTCAGCTTCCTTCGGACAGACAAACAATGTAAGCCCGATTCAGATTTGTACAGCGCTCTCTGCCATTGCAAACGGCGGAACCGTTTTAAAGCCGTATCTTGTTGCTGAAATTCAGGATGCAGACGGAAAAACAA
>JAIDJS010000261.1 GCA_029052085.1 Eubacterium sp. | reverse complement strand
AGGAAACACCCGGATAGAATCTGAAAACATCATTTCAAAGCTCTTCCTCAATCGTTTTGATAATTTCCTCTGCTTCCGCCGTTGAAATATCATCGGCACAGTAATCCTCAATCGTTTTTTCCTCGTAAGGCTTATCATCCTCTGAAAGCGTAACAAGATTGCATCTTAAGGAAACATCCGTTTTCTTCATATCAATACCGATTGAAGCCGCTTCCAACGGGCTTCTGCCGGTGTAATACTTCATAGGATCAAAGCCCATAACGCTCATATTTGCAACATCGGAGCCCGGCTTCAGACCCTCGGCAACCGTACGCACCAAGCCAACCTCGGCACGCTGAGCAAGATAATCAAGATTCGGCTTTTTTGCAACCATCATCGGTGTTTTAGCGTCCAGAGCAGGAACAGGATAATCTGCCATACCATCATAAAGAACAACTACATATTTCATTTTTTGTCCTCCCATAAAAATCATTAAACCTCTCTGCCTCCCGACTTACCTCCCTTGTCAAAGGGAGGTGGCAACCTTTAGGTTGGCGGAGGGATGAGGGATTCTATAACTAAATTTAACAAAAAGGCTTCTCCTTGAGGAGAAGCTGTCAACAAATGTTGACTGATGAGGTGTTATAATAAAACCTTTTGAACTATAAGACACCTCATCCACCGCAAGCGGCCCCCTTCCCCTCAAGGAAAAGGCTGCTGCAGAAGAAAACTATCAGCAGACACATTCCTCAAAGGGGAAGGCAGGTAGGTTTAAAAATCTTATTTAAAATACTTAACGCCGCTTTCAAATATCTTCATATCCTTTTCAAACGGAACATTTGCATAAAGGTTTTCGCCCTTTCTTTCACTATGACCCATTTTACCGAATACTCTTCCGTCAGGAGAAGTAATACCCTCAACTGCGCATACAGAGCCGTTGGGATTAAACGGCATATCGGCAACCGGATTGCCGTTCGGATCAACATACTGCGTTGCAACCTGACCGTTTTCAATAAGCTTTTTCATAACATCATCGTTTGCAACAAATCTGCCTTCGCCGTGTGAAATCGGAATAGCGAACATATCGCCGGCTTCAACACCTGAAAGCCAAGGAGATTTTGTGCTTGCAACACGGGTATAAGCCATTGAAGAAATATGTCTGCCGATTGTATTGAATGTAAGCGTAGGATCATCCGGCTTGATTTCGCGGATTTCGCCGTAAGGAACAAGACCGAGCTTAATCAGCGCCTGGAAGCCGTTGCAGATACCGAGCATAAGACCGTCACGGCAGTTGAGAAGCTTTGAAACAGCCTCACGAACCTTTGGATTTCGGAAGGTTGTTGCAATAAACTTACCTGAACCCTCAGGCTCATCACCGCCGGAAAATCCGCCCGGAAGCATAACAATCTGGCTTTCATTGATTGATTTAACCATTTTATCAATCGTTTCATTGATAGCAACCGATGAAAGATTGTTTACAACAAGAATTTCCGTTTCTGCGCCTGCCTTTTCAAACGCCCTGGCAGTATCTATTTCACAGTTTGTACCGGGGAATGCAGGAATGAATACCTTTGGCTTTGCAATCTTGTTTTTGGCAACAAAGATGGAACGCTCTTTATAAAGCGGAACATCATAAGGCATATCCGCATTTGCTCTGCTGTCTGTAGGGAATACGCCCTCCAGCTTACCGGTCCATGCTTCAATAAGCTCATCAACGGTAAGTACCTCGCCGTCTATAATAAATACACCATTATCATTTACCGCACCAAGCTCAGATGCATGATCAAATTCAGTGCCTGCTGCAAGTTCAAGAACAACATTTCCCTGCTTTGCTGCAAAAAGTGTTTCTTTATCAAGATTCTGCGCAAAGGTAAATCCCATCTTATTACCAAATGCCATTTTGCAGATACAGGCAGCCGCGCCGCCCTCTTTAACTACGCTTGCCGAAAGAATACTGCCGTTTCTTACGCCTTCATAAACGCTTACCATAAATGCCATTGCTTTTTCATAAGCAGGAAGTCCTGTTTCTTCATCAACAGGAAGCTCTGCCATAACAACCTTAGAGCCCGCACGCTTAAACTGAGCGGAAGCGGTTTTTGAAGCCTTACTCATACCAACGGCAAAGGAAACCAGAGTAGGCGGAACATCAAGCTCATTAAACGAGCCGCTCATACTGTCCTTACCGCCGATAGACGGAGTACCATAACCAACCTGAGCGGAAATTGCACCAAGAAGCGCAGCAGTCGGCTTGCCCCAGCGCTTCGGATCATTATTCAATCTTTCAAAATATTCCTGGAAGGTAAGTCTTGCTTCAGCAGGATTACAGCCAACACAGGCAAGCTTTGCAAGAGATTCCGTTACTGCAAAAGCAGAGGAATGGAAAGGACTCCAGCGTGAAAGCTTCGGAATAAATCCATAGGACATAACCGTTGCCGTATCTGTTTCTCCCTCAAGAAGCGGAATTTTGGCAACCATTGCCTCTTCAGGAGTAAGCTGATATTTACCTGCATAAGGCATAAGAACCGTTGCAGCGCCGATTGACGAGTCAAAACGTTCAACAAGACCCTTCTGGCTGCAAACCTCAAGTCTTGAAAGATTTGCCTTAAGTGCTTCAGCAAGGCTCTTGTCTTCAAGCTCACTAGGAACAGCTTTTCTGTAATCAGCATTTTCATCAACAGCAGCAATAACTGCATCTGCATGCTGTGTAACACCGTTTGTATTGAGGAAATCACGGCTTAAATCAACAATTTTATCGCCTCTCCACATCATTACAAGGCGGTTTGCATTTGTAACAACAGCAACCGGAGTAGCCTCCAAATTTTCTTCATTTGAAAGTGCGATGAATGTATCAACATCTTCCTTGTTAAGAACAACTGCCATTCTTTCCTGAGATTCGGAAATCGCAAGCTCCGTTCCGTCAAGGCCGTCATATTTCTTCGGTACCTTATCCAAATCAATGTTCAGACCATCTGCAAGCTCGCCGATAGCAACCGATACACCGCCTGCGCCGAAGTCGTTGCATCTTTTAATCATCTGTGATACGGCAGGATTACGGAACAATCTCTGAATTTTTCTTTCCGTAGGCGGATTACCCTTCTGAACCTCCGCACCGCAGGTTTCAATGGAAGAGCTGTTGTGCGCCTTTGAAGAGCCTGTTGCACCGCCGCAGCCGTCACGTCCTGTGCGTCCGCCGAGCAGAACGATAATATCGCCGTCCTGCGGAACCTCACGGATAACATTTTCTTTTGGAGATGCACCGATAACTGCACCGATTTCCATTCTTTTTGCAACATAGCCATCATCATATAATTCCGTTACCTGACCTGTTGCAAGACCAATCTGGTTTCCATAGCTTGAATAGCCCTGCGCAGCGCCGGTTGTAATCTTCTTCTGCGGAAGCTTGGCATCAAGCGTTTCTTCAAATGGAGTTGTAGGATCGCCAGAGCCTGTTACACGCATTGCCTGATAAACATATGCTCTGCCGGAAAGCGGATCACGGATTGCACCGCCGAGGCAGGTTGCCGCACCGCCGAAAGGCTCAATTTCTGTTGGGTGGTTATGTGTTTCATTTTTAAACTGAACAAGCCACTGCTCTGTTCTGCCGTCAATAACAACCGGCACTTCAATGGAGCAGGCG
>JAIDJS010000260.1 GCA_029052085.1 Eubacterium sp. | reverse complement strand
CTGTACTGACTATTGTATAAATTATAATAAAATCCTTTTTTATCAAGAAGCTTTTTATGTGTTCCCATTTCAACTACCGCGCCGTTATTCATAACAAGAATTAAATCGGCATTCTTAATGGTTGAAAGCCTGTGCGCAACAATAAATGTTGTTTTGTTCTGCATTAACGTATTAAAAGCTTTCTGAATTCTTATTTCCGTTCTTGTATCAATACTTGAAGTAGCCTCATCAAGTATAAGCATAGGCGGATTAACAAGCATCAATCTTGTAATACAAAGCAGCTGCTTCTGTCCCTGGGAAAGATTGCCGCCATCTGAGCCTATAACCGTGTTATAGCCATCAGGAAGCCTTTTAATAAACGAATGTGCATGCGCCTTTTTCGCCGCTTCAACTGCCTCTTCGAGCGTTGCATTCGGTTTGCCCATACAGATATTATCAAGGATTGTTCCGCTTTTAAGCCACGTATCCTGCAGTACCATACCAAAGCCCGATCTTAAAGACTTAACATTTATATTTCTGTAATCAATACTGTCAGCGGAAATTGAACCGCCTTTAATATCATAAAACTTCATCAAAAGATTGATAAGGGTTGTTTTGCCGCAGCCTGTAGGTCCGACAATCGCAACTCGCATCCCCTCTTTTATTTCAAGTGACAAATCGTGAATAAGCGTTTTATCATCAGAATAACCAAAGGATACATTATCAAGAACAATATTGCCTTTTATATGTTCAAGAACTGCTTTATCTTCCGTATCGGGGTCTACCTCTTCTTCCTCAATAAGCTCAATCAGCCTGCCTGCACAGGCAAAGGCATTCTGCAGTTCAGTAATAACACCGCTTATTTCATTAAACGGCTTCGTGTACTGATTTGCGTAAGCAAGAAAAGATGCAAGCACACCAACTGTAATTCCCTTTCCTATTCCACTGCCGGAAACAGCCAGAACAGCACCGAAAAGAGCAACAGCAGCATATACAATACTGTTTACAAATCTTGTTGCCGGATTCGTAATTGACGAATAAAAGGTTGCCCTAAGAGAATACTTGCGAAGCCTTTCGTTTATTTCATCAAACCTTATCATATTTTGTTTTTTATGGCTATACGCTTCAACAACCTTCTGATTGGAAACCATTTCATCAATAAATGCGGTCTGCTCACCTCTTGTTTCACTTTGAAGCTTAAACATAGAATAGGTCTTTTTCGCAATAAAACGTGCTATAAGAAAAGATAACGGAGTTAACACCACAACAACAAGTGTTATCCAGAAGTTAATAGAAAGCATAAAAATGAGCGTGCCTATAATGGTTGCAATGCCTGTAAAAAGCTGTGTAAATCCCATTAAAAGACCATCTGCAAGCTGATCGGCATCTGTAATAACTTTGCTGACCGTATCACCCTGTGCATGGGAATCAAGATAGCTGAAAGGCAAAGCCTCAATTTTTTTGAATGCCCTGTTTCTCATATCACGAACTACATTAAACGTAATTCCGTTATTGCAAACGTTCATTATCCATTGCAAAAGACCGGTTACTGCAACAATTATCAGTATTTTAAGCAGAGTTTTGATTATTGAATCAAAATCTACTTTTCCTTTTCCGATAATAAAATCAATTGCATTACCAACAAGAACGGGAACATAAAGCGTTAATGCAACAGACAAAACAGCAAACAGCAGAGAAATAAAAAGAACATATTTATATTTGCCGATATAGGATAAAACTTTTTTCAGAATAGATTTATTTTTCATTGCTATCCTCCTCTCCGAATTGAGAAGCATAGATTTCTTTGTAAACATCACATTGTTCAAGAAGCTGATTATGATTTCCTGCTCCGCAAACGGAGCCATCATCAAGAACAATTATTTTATCTGCCCCCATTACCGAAGAGGCACGCTGGCTTACAATAAACACGGTTGGGTTATAATCAAGACTTAATATTTCTTTTCTCATAGCTGCTTCTGTTGCATAGTCAAGTGCAGAAGAGCTATCATCCAGAATAAGTATATCCGGCTTTCTTACAAGCGCTCTTGCAACAGAAATCCTTTGCTTCTGACCGCCGGAAAGATTGGAGCCATTCTGCTCAATTTCAGCATCCAAGCCGCCTTTATCCATTACAGTATCAAGCACCTGCGCCGTTTTCAGCGCTGCAAGCATCTCATCATCCGTTGCATGTTCATTACCCCATTTAAGGTTATCACGTACTGACCCTTTAAACAATGCAGCTTTCTGAAGTACAAAGCCGATTTTCTGTCTTAGTTCATCATTGGAATATGCTTTTACATCAATTCCATTAACAAGCACCTTACCATCTGTTGCATCATAGAAATGAGGAATAAGAGAAACCAGGCTGGTTTTTCCGCTGCCTGTTCCGCCTATAATACCTACAACACTTCCCTTTTCAGCTGTAAATGAAATATTCTCAAGCGAATTTTCGGAAGCATCTTTATATTTTAAGGATACATTATCAAAATCAACAGCATTTGAAGATTTCATTTCAGTATCGTTGTTATGCTCCAAAGAACTTTCAGTATTCATAATACTTTCGATTCTTGATGCACACGCAAGAGCCTTTGTAATCGTAATAATCAGATTGGCAAGCTTAATAAGCTCCACAAGAATCTGGCTCATATAGTTATAAAGTGCAACAACCTCACCCTGCGACAGATTACCCGTATTAACCTGTAAGGCTCCGCTGTAAATCAATGCAATAACAGCAATATTGATAATTACATAAGTAACAGGATTCATTAAAGCTGATATTTTACCTACACCTTTTTGAAGGCGGGTTAAAATATTGTTTTTTTCAATAAAATCCTCTATTTCAGCCTCTTCCTGTGTAAACGCTCTGATAACTCTGGCACCACTCAGATTTTCTCTTGTTTTAAGCGTTACGCTGTCAAGATTATTCTGAACCTGCTTATATTTCGGAATTGTATAAGCCATAATTCCGAAAACAACAAGTGAAAGAACCGGTATGACACCTACAAAAATCAACGCACATTTAACATCAACAGTAAATGCCATTATCATAGCGCCGAAAACAATAAAAGGACTCCTAAGGAACAATCTTAAAACTAAATTAACACCATTCTGAACCTGATTGGAGTCCGTAGTCAGGCGTGTAATAAGGCTTGATGTTCCGATACTGTCAATCTCAGAAAAAGAAAGGCTTTCAATTTTATCAAACAAAGCATAGCGAAGCTTTTTTCCAAATCCGGTTGCGGCCTTTGCGGCAAAGTACTGCGCAGTTATCGCTGCAACCATACCGATAATTGCCAGAGCAACAAGAATTGCCGAACGGGAAACAATAAGCTTTATATCCTTGTTCAATATTCCGTCATCAATAATAGAAGCAACAACAAGAGGAACAATTAATTCAAATATAGCTTCCAGCATTTTAAAAAGAGGAGCAAAGAAGCTTTCTTTTTTATAATCTTTTAAATAAACCAGCAGCTTTTTCATAAAAACTCCAAAAAATATAAATTATTATTTATAAGATTATAATACCCAAGGCATAAAGAAATCAATACCATAT
>JAIDJS010000026.1 GCA_029052085.1 Eubacterium sp. | reverse complement strand
GTATAAAAATGGGTATTGCTTATAAAAGAATTTTGCTTAAGCTTTCAGGCGAGGTTCTTGCAGGCGAAAAGGGAACCGGCATTGATAACGATACGGTTGTAACAATATGCAAATCAGTAAAAAAGGTTGCCGATATGGGCGTTGAGGTCGGCATTGTTGTCGGTGGAGGCAACTTCTGGAGAGGAAGAACAAGCGAGGGTATGGACAGAACAAGAGCAGACCATATCGGAATGCTTGCAACCTCAATGAATGCGCTTGCGCTTTCGGATGCTCTTGAACAGCTTGGTGCTGATGTAAGGGTACAGACTGCGATTGAAATGCGCCAGATTGCAGAGCCTTATATCAGAAATAAGGCAATTCGTCATTTTGAAAAGGGCAGAATTGTTATATTTGGTTGCGGAACAGGCTCGCCTTTCTTTTCAACAGATACTGCTGCTGCGCTTCGCAGTGTTGAAATTAACGCTGATGTTCTTTTCAAGGCAACCAATGTTGATGGTGTTTATGATAAAGACCCTAATAAATTCAGCGATGCTGTTAAATATGATACAGTATCTTTCCGTGAGGTTATTAACCGTGATTTAAAGGTTATGGATTCAACTGCATTTTCACTTTGCAAAGACAATGATATGTCTATTCTTGTATTTAATCTTGATGATCCGGAAAATATTTGTAAAGCCGTTTGCGGCGAAACAATAGGCACACTTGTGCAGAATAATTAAGTGAGGTAAACATGATGGAAGCTTTATTTGCTAAAACAAAAGAGAAAATGGAAAAATGCCTTGATGCTTTGGAAAGAGATTACAAAGCAATTCGTGCAGGCAGAGCAAACCCTGCTATTCTTGATAAGGTTATGGTTGATTACTATGGATGTGCAACTCCGATTAATCAGATGGCAGCAATCAGTGTTCCTGAGCCGAGAATGCTTATGATTCAGCCTTGGGATGCAAGCACATTAAAGGAAATTGAAAAGGCAATCAATACTTCTGATATCGGTATCAATCCAAGCAATGACGGAAAGGTTATCCGCCTTTCTTTCCCTCCTCTTACAGAGGATCGCCGTAAAGAGCTTGTAAAGGATATTTCAAAGCGCGGAGAGGAAGCAAAGGTTGCTATCAGAAACGTTCGCCGTGATGCTATGGATGATTTAAAGAAGCTTAAAAAAGATAACGAAATTACTGAGGATGATCAGAAAAACGGAGAAAAGAAGCTTCAGGATATTACAGACAGCTATGTTAAGCAGTCTGAAGAGATAGAAAAGAAAAAGGAACAGGAAATCCTTTCTATCTAAGGTATTAAGAATTATATGGCGAAGGAATTCTGCTGATTTTCCTTCGCCGTTCTCTCGTTTATTAAGGAGTATGTTATGGCTTTATTTAAGAAAAAAGAAAAAGTAAATGATGAATTCACCGTTCTTCCCAAGCATATCGGAATTATTATGGATGGCAACGGAAGATGGGCTAAGAAAAGAGGCTTACCGAGAACCGCAGGGCACAGAGCAGGCGCAGATGTGTTTGAGAAAATCTGTAAGGAATGCGGCAGGCTTGGCATTGAAGAGGTAACCTTTTATGCGTTTTCAACCGAAAATTGGAAGCGCCCGAAAGAAGAAGTAAATACACTTATGCGTCTTTTTTATGATTTTCTTATTGAAGCAAAGGACAGGATTGCCGAAACGGGAAATATACGTATTAAGTTTGCAGGTGAAAGAGCGGGCATTCATTCTGAATTGCTTAAGCTTATGGACGAAGCAGAGGCTACAACTGCAGACAGAACGGGAACGGTTGTCAATCTTGCAATTAATTACGGCGGCAGGCAGGAAATCGTATCTGCCGTTAATAAGCTGATTGCAGGTGGTAAAACAGAAATAACAGAGCAGGATATAAGCGATAACGTTTATACCATGCCGGATTGTGATCTTATCATAAGACCAAGCGGAGAGGAAAGGCTTTCGAATTTCCTTTTGTGGCAGGCTGCTTACAGTGAGTTCTGGTACAGTGATGTGCTTTGGCCCGATTTTGATGAAGAGGATCTTCATATGGCACTTCATGAATTTGAAAAAAGAAATCGCCGGTTCGGCGGATAATTAAAAATAAGGGGAACTTTTATATGAAAAAAAGAGTTATTACGGCAGTTGTTTTGCTTGCAGTGCTTGCACTGGTAGTCTGGCAGATAAATACTCCGCTTTTTGTTGCTGTTATTGCATTTTTATCTGCTGTTGCAGCAAATGAAATTATGAAATGTGCGGATGTTAAGAATAAATTTATAGTCATTACAGGTACGGCTTTTGCTGCTGCAGTTCCGTTTTTCGGAAGCGAAAAGGTGCTTTTGCCGTTTATTGAATCAGAATATTGGGGAAATGTTATAAATGCAGTTCCGAATGTTGCCTTTGTAATTCTGCTTGTGCTTGTTTTTCTTCTTGCTATGCTGAAAGGCTATGCACATACCAAGTTTGAAGATGTTGCAATTTCAGTTTTTGCAAGTGTGTTTGTTCCATATGGCTTTTCGGTTTTCGTAAGGCTTCGTGATATGTTTGATAATGAGCAGTTCGGAATTTATCTTATTTTCTTCGGACTGATTTGTGCGCTTGGAACAGACAGCGGCGCACAGCTTGGCGGTATGGCATTCGGCAAGCATAAAATGAGCCCGAATATCAGCCCTAAAAAAACAATTGAGGGTGCAGTCTGCGGCGTTATTTTTGCGTTAATATTAAATGGTGCAGCAGTAGCTCTTTACAATGTTTTTGCGCAGGTTAAGCTTGAAACAAGCGCAATCATCATCCTTCTTATCTGCAGCCTCCCTATCTCATTTATGGGTATGATGGGCGATTTAAGTGCATCTGTTTTAAAAAGAAACTTCGGTGTTAAGGACTTCGGCAAAATCTTTCCCGGTCACGGCGGTGTTATGGACAGATTTGATTCATCGCTTTTTACCATTCCGCTTACCTACGTTGTGGCATTAATTGCTTTCTGCTGAGGTGAATAAAATGAAAAATATTTCTATTTTAGGCTCAACAGGTTCTATCGGAACTCAGTCGCTGGATGTCTGCCGCATGCATGGATATAGCGTAAAATGCTTAACGGCAAATGCCAATACTGATTTAATGGAAGCGCAGATTCGTGAATTCAAACCCGAAATCGTTTGTATGATGAACGAAAAGGCAGCAAGTGATTTAAAGAATAAAATTTCGGATATGAATACAAGGGTTGTTGCCGGATTGGATGGTCTTATCGAATGTGCAACCTATGATGGTGCGGATACGGTGCTGAATTCCGTTGTGGGAATGATAGGGCTTCAGCCTACGCTTGAGGCTATCAGAGCAAAGAAAACGATTGCTCTTGCAAATAAGGAAACCCTTGTTGCAGGCGGTCATCTTGTTACAAATCTTGCCAAGGAATATGGCGTGTCTATTCTTCCTGTAGACAGTGAACATTCAGCAATCTTTCAGGCGATGCAGGGAAGTCCGTCAAAATCGGCAGTAAAGAAAATTATGCTAACTGCATCCGGCGGTCCTTTTTTCGGCAAAACGCTTGAAGAGCTTGAAAACGTAACTGCCGCCGATGCTTTAAAGCATCCAAACTGGGATATGGGGCAGAAAATTACTATAGATTCGGCTACGATGATGAATAAAGGTCTTGAATTTATTGAAGCCAAATGGCTTTTTGATATGCCGAATGAGGATATAGAAATTGTTGTTCATCGTGAATCGGTTGTTCATTCTGCAATTGTATATCAGGATAATTCCATGATTGCACAGCTTGGTGTTCCTGATATGAGAATTCCGATTCAGTATGCTTTAACCTATCCGGAGCGCAAACCAAGTCCGGTTGCTCCGCTTTCTCTTGCAGATTACGGCAGGCTTACGTTTTTTGAGCCTGATTATGAAACCTTTAAATGTATTGATGTCTGCAGAAATGCAATCGAAATGGGCGGGCTTCATCCTGCTGCTGCAAATGGTGCAAATGAAGAAAGTGTAAAACTTTTTCTTGAAGGTAAAATTAAATTTACAGATATTGCATATCTTAATGATAAGGCAATGCGTAATGCACCTGAAAAGAAAGACTTTACGCTTGCTGATGTTCTTGAAACAGATGGAAATGCAAGAGAATTTGTAAGAAACAGTATTTAACGAAAATAGCGAAAGCGAAAAAGAGGCGATTCAGTGAATTTATCATCAGTATGGAGTACAGTTTATCCTATCCTTATTGCAATTTTGTTTTTTGAATTTATTGTTATTATTCATGAGGGCGGTCATTTTGTTGCCGCAAAGCTTATGAAAATAAAGGTAAATGAATTTGCTATAGGCATGGGGCCGAAAATTCTTTCTTTTAAAGGGAAAGAAACAAGATATTCCCTTCGTTTGTTTCCGATAGGCGGTTTTTGTGCTATGGAAGGCGAGGATGAAGAATCCGACAAGGAGGGTTCCTTTTCATCTAAAAGGGTTGGGGCAAGAGCTTTTGTTGTTGTTGCAGGCGCAATAATGAATCTGCTGCTTGGCGTTGTTATTGTTCTTTGTATGGTCTGCAATCAGAATTTAGTAGGCACAACAACGGTTGCAAAATTTGCTGATGATGCTGTCAGCTCTTCTTACGGACTTCAGGCAGGCGATGAAATTAAAGCCATAGACGGGATGAGAGTTTATACGCCAACCGATGTTAATACGGGCTTTTCCCGTTCATCAGACGGCAATGTTGAAATGATTGTAAACAGGGATGGCAAGGATGTTACGCTCAATATTTCCTTTGATATGGAGGAATATGAGGGACATCAGTATATAAAAATGGATTTTTGGCTGCTTGGCAAGGAAAAAACCTTTACAAATGTTTTGTCAAGCACAGCCGGAAACTTTGTTTCATATGCAAGAATGGTTTTCCTTTCCGTTCATGATATTCTGGTAGGGAAGTATGGATTATCGGATTTAAGCGGACCTGTAGGTGCTGTTTCCGTTGTTTCTGATGCTGTTAAAACAAGCATCAGCTCAATGCTCAGAATTATGGCATTGTTAACGATAAACGTTGGCTTATTTAATCTTTTCCCGATTCCCGCTCTGGATGGCTGGCGTTTCTTTGTGCTTCTTGCTGAAGCTGTAATAAAAAAGAAGCTTCCTGCAAAATGCGAATATATTATCAACGCAGTCGGTCTTGCTTTATTGCTGCTTCTTATGTTTTTCGTAACATTTTCGGATATAAAAAGGCTGTTTTAATTTGACGGATACAAAATCAGATAGAGGTAAACATTATGATTAAAAGAAGAGAAACAAAAAAAATAAAGCTCAAGAATACTTTTATCGGCGGTGATTCTCCGATTCTTGTTCAATCTATGCTCAATGTTCCTGCAGCTGATATAGACGGCTCTGTTGAACAGGCAAAGGAGCTTGCAGCAGCAGGCTGTCAGGTAATCCGTTTTGCTGTTCCGAATGAGGACGCGCTTGCTCTGATTGAGCCTATCAAAAAGGCTGTTGATGTTCCTCTTGTTGCAGATATTCATTTTGATTATAAGCTTGCACTCGGAGCTGCTGAAAGAGGAGTTGATAAAATCAGAATTAATCCGGGCAATATCGGAGACGAATCAAGAGTTAAAGCAGTTGCAGATATATGTAAATTAAAGGGGCTTCCTATCAGAATAGGGGTAAACAGCGGAAGTCTTGAAAAGGAAATCCTTGCAAAGTATGGTTCTCCTACCCCGGAAGCCATGGTTGAATCCGCTCTTTATCATGCTTCTCTTCTTGAAAAATTCGATTTTGATGATATTGTCATTTCAATTAAATCATCCGATGTAAATACAATGATTTTCGCCTATGAGCTTGCCTCTGAAAAATGCAGCTATCCGCTTCATCTCGGCGTAACCGAAGCAGGAACGGAAAGAATGGGTATCATCAAATCCTCTGTCGGAATCGGATCTCTGTTAACAAGGGGAATCGGGGATACGATCCGTGTAAGCCTTTCAGATAAGCCTGTCAAAGAGGTGTTTGCGGCATTTGATATTTTAAAGGCAGTCGGTTTGAAAAGGGATTGCCCGTATCTTATTTCCTGTCCAACCTGCGGCAGAACAAAAATTGATTTAATCGGCCTTGCAAAGCAGGTTGAAGAAAGATTGAAGGATTGTAAAAAACCAATAAAGGTTGCTGTTATGGGATGTATTGTGAATGGTCCCGGCGAAGCAAAGGAAGCCGATATCGGTATTGCAGGCGGAGACGGCAACGGATTGATTTTTAAAAAGGGAGAAATACTGCGTAAGGTTCCCGAGGATAAATTACTTGAAGAATTAATGAAAGAGATTGATAAATTATAATGCGTTTGTTTAAGGATTATTTCAGCGGCTATGTTAATGCCTATCAGCTGTCCAGTATTGGCGAGGGTGTTATTGACCGTCTTACTATAAAAAAAGAAGCAAGGGAAATCAGTATTGCGCTGACTCTTCCTGAGCTTGTACCGTATTCGGAAATCGTAACGGCTGAAAATGATATAAAAGGTGTAATGCAGCTTAAAAGGGTTACAATCAAGCCAAGATATATGAGTGATTTGTTTGAACTTCAGTATTTTTCTTCCGTTATTGATTATGTTAAAAGAAGAAATCCTGCAGCAAACGGCTTTTTTGATGATGCCGATATTTCGCTTGAAGCAGAAGTGCTTAAGATTTCCCTGAAAAAAGGCGGTCTTGAACTGCTTTTGATACAGGGCGTGGATAAGGATATTGAAAACGTTTTTCTTGATATGTTCGGTATGTCTGTAAAAGTTGAGATGATAGAAACCGAAAGCTATGATGTTGAAAAAGCTGCTAAAGCAGCGGCAGCGGAGAAAAAGGCAAAAGAAGAGGAAGTCAAAAAGGAAGAGATTAAGAATGTAAGGCATACTCTTCTCGGTGATTTGCCGATTTACATAGATACAGCAAAAACCATTTTCGGAAAAGGCATAAAGGAAAAGCCTATGCCGATCAGTGAGCTTTCTTTTGATACAGGTGTTGCAACCGTCTGGGGCGATATTCTTAATTATGAGCTTAAAGACACGAAAAGAGGTTATTATAAAATTTTAACCTTTGATATAACGGACTATACCTCGTCTGTATCAATTAAGGTTTTTGATACAAAGGATGTTGTTGATGCAGTTGCTTCTAAAATTGCAGATGCGCAGACTCTTATTGTTAGGGGCGGATATAAGGAAGATAGCTTTTCGGGCAAATATATGATTACGCCTGACAGTATTCAAACCGTTATCAAGGCTGAAAAAGAAGATAACGCAGAAGAAAAACGAGTTGAACTTCATCTGCATACCTCGCTCTCCGATATGGATGGAATTTCATCTCCTACCTCTCTTGTTAAAAGAGCGATAAGCTGGGGGCATAAGGCAATTGCCGTTACGGACCACGGTGTTGTACAGGCTCTTCCAGAGGCATATCATGCAGCAAAGGGAAAGATAAAGCTGATCCTTGGTATGGAGGGTTATCTTGTTGATGATGAAAAATATCCGAATTTTATGGATCTTCCAAATAAGCAGTTTAAGCGTCATCATATTATTCTGCTTGTAAAGGAGGATACCTCTCTTGATGAAAGTATTCCGAAAGAAGAAAGAAAATACGGAAGAAAAAATCTTTATGAGCTTATTTCTCATTCAAATGTTAAAACCTATAAAACCCGTCCGCTTATTCCGAAATCCCTGCTTGCAGGCAAGCGGGATGGATTGATTTTAGGCTCCGCCTGTGAACAGGGCGAACTGTATCAGGCAATTCTGCGTGAAGAACCTGAAGAAGAGCTTGAAAAAATTGCTTCCTTTTATGATTATCTTGAAATTCAGCCAAACGGAAACAATGCCTTTATGCTTCGTACAAGTGATCAGGAATATATAACAAATAAAAAGGGCGAGGAAAAGAAAAATCTTCATTGGAAGGTAAATACCGAGGAAGATTTAATCAATATTAACAAGAAGATTATTGCACTTGCGGACAAGCTCGGCAAGCCTGTTGTTGCTACCGGAGACGTTCATTTTCTTGATGAAAAGGATGCAAAATTCCGTGCAATTATTATGGCATCAAAGGGCTTTGATGATGCGGATAATCAGGCGCCGCTCTATTTCAAAACAACGGATGAA
>JAIDJS010000259.1 GCA_029052085.1 Eubacterium sp. | reverse complement strand
GTGCATAACGCACTGCCTTTCCCTCTCTGTCTATAACAAACTATAGGAGGACAAGATACTTAAGGAGCGGTTGCGGCTCCGTCCTCAAGGTAAGCATCATTATATTTCATTTTGCACAATTTGTCAACCCCTAAGTTCAAAACTTTTGTTAACAATTACAAACAACTGGAAATGCAGCTAAAAAAAGGTAACACAAAAATTTTTCATAGGGTAAAAAAAATCCCTATCCTATGCTAAAAAATGCAAATATTGACTAAAATCACAAAAATATTTCAATTTTCCTTGACACCACACGAACGTTCTACTACTATGTTAATTGCAGACGAAAAACCGCCCTTTCCGGCTGCAGGAATACAATCGCTTTAAAACTCCGATTTCTTAACGGAGGCGAGAAAGGACAAGGATATGACAATAGACAGATTAGCAAAGGAATACGATCATCAATACAATGTTTTAAATGCAAAAATAGACGGCCTGCGTCCGCTTTTATATGTTTATACAGGCGAAGATTTATATCTGCTCAGAAGGCGGTTAAAAGTATATTATGATATGGCAGCCGAATGCAAACGAATATCGGCAATGCTTACGCATTACTATGATGATGACGGGGAGGAATACTATGGACTTCATTGAAAACTTTTACGATTCAGAGGATGATTATTTCAGCAGCATTGACGAACAGCAAATCAGCAGAAGCGCAATTTCAACAGTTTTGCCGCTTATAATGAAAAATGATTTAACGGACAGACAGCGAAGCTGTCTTAAACTTAAATATGTAAACAGGCTTAATCAGTCTGAAATTGCCGGAAGGCTTCATCTTTCCCAGCCAACCGTATGCAGGCACATTTCTACAGCAAAAAGCATTGTGAACAACCGCCTTGCATACTGCCTTGCAGCACTGAATAAGGCAAACAAAATGTGGATTGATTTTGAAAATTCCGCACATTGATAAAGCCTAAGATACATAAAGCCAAAAGCTGTATTAAAAAGCAAGCGAAACAAAAATATTGAAAACCGGCTTCTTTTCGCTTGCTCAATATTGAAACAACTGATACAAAAACGGCTGTTCTGTGGAATTGAAAGCATCAATTCACCGTTTTCAACAAGTTGGAAAGCACACCTTTCTATTTTATGAAAAGTGTGCTTTTTTTGTTATAGCTTATTAAACAATTATACAAGCATAAAAACAGAAATTTGCCGTCACAATCCGATATAAAACTAATT
>JAIDJS010000258.1:554-3742 GCA_029052085.1 Eubacterium sp. | reverse complement strand
GGAAATATATTGACAATATCTTGTTAATGAAACGCCTATAGCAATCCGAACTTTTTAAGGTTGGACGGCTATAGGTGTTTTTTATTTTTTGTTGTTATTGTTTTACATTAGGGTGAAATCCTTTCAGTTTGATTTTTTTATTGTTATATGCTAAATTAATGTTAAATGTGAGGATTATAACAAGCAGGGGTATGAAAGTATGATATTTGAAAATCGGTGTATTGATGAAATCAACCGCTATATTGAAAAAAGTGAAGAAAATATTGATATAACTTTAAGAGGAAAATATAGTGGTACTTTATATATCAATAATAAACATAATATAAGCATTAATATTCATGGCGAAAATGCTTGTTTTTCAGGTACAAAGACAGTTTGCAGGTCTTGTGAAAAATATAGGGATAACATATATAAGCTGCCAATCACGGAAAAGGAAGATATTGAGCGTTTATGGATAAACGGACAAGAATTTCATATGGCACGGTATCCCAACATTGGTTATGATAATAAAACGCAGGTTTACTGTTCACTATCTGATGCCGAACATAAACTAAGGCAGGCAAAAAATCCGGACAGAGCATTTTTGCGTGGTTTACATAGCTTTGAATGGGGCGGCAATGCTTATAGAATTCGTAAGGCAGCGGACAGCAGCTGCGATATGGAATGGGTAGGCAATAATAACCGCGGAAGTCAGTTTCATAAAAGTAAGGTTATTTTAGAAAATGTTTTTGAAGAGCTGGATGCGCCCGATGAGTTTTATTATGACCGTATTAATCAAATGCTGTATTTTTACAGTGAAACAGAACCAACGGGTGTAGTTGAAATAGAATACGCTGTGAATCAATCGTTATTGGAAATAACTGACAGTACATGTAAAATAGAAGTTTCTGATCTGCGTTTTGAAAAAACCGATAATAGTATGTATAAGGGTAAGTGGGCGCGATACTTAAGAAGTGACTGGGCGTACAATGATTGCGCATGTGTGAATATAGATAACAGCAGCAATATATCTTTTGAAAACTGCGACTTTAATCAGCTTGGAAATAATGCGGTACTTATCAGGAATAACAGCGCAAATATCAGGATAGAAAACTGTGATTTTCATAATTGCTTCAGTAATGGTATTCTGATACTTGGGGATAAAGGCAGTACATATTGTACTTCAAGCTGGGAAAATGATAATCATATCAGTTATATGGAGTTGCCGGAAAAAGTGGGTGCAAGGAATAATAAGTACCCTAAACATATTATCGTGCATAATTGTCTTTTTGAATGGCTGGGACTTACGGATTTACAATCTGCCGGTGTATGTATAAGTCTTGCGCATAAGGTAACGGTTTCAAACTCTACTTTCAGACATTTGCCGAGAGCAGGGATAAACATCGCCGAAAATGCGTTTGGCGGACACAGAATTATTAATAATGATTTATGGGATTGTGTTCGTGAAACAGGAGACCATGGATTATTTAACAGCTGGGGAAGAGACAGATTCTGGTCATTAAAAAAATTTAATACAACAGGAAAATACGGCAAAACGAAAAAGCCGTACGCTTTTTCAGATATGTTTGACAGAAATCAGATTATTTCAAATCGGGTAATAGGCAACGGCAGTTTCGGAATTGATCTGGATGATGGCTCATCAGGATACGATATAAAAAACAATCTTTGTATCGGCGTAAGTATTAAACTGCGTGAGGGTTTTCAAAGAGTTGTTGAAAACAATGTAATTATTAATGCTCCGTTTGATTATCACTGTGCCTATTACAAAAATGATGATATTATCCGCAGCAATATAGTTTGTCATGATATTGCTGTAAAAAACATTCTGATAAATAAAGGCAGCAACACCTTGTTTCAAAATAATTATCACATATCCGAAACAAGTGTTGATACATCGCAGTTTAAAAGCATCGCTTTATTGACAAAAGAGAATATTCTATCCGGAGAATATACATTGCCTGATGTAAAACCGCTTTCAAATACTTATGGAAAACATGGTGCTGAACCGCCAATGATTGACCTGGATTTGAAAGCGTATAATGCCAAAAGAACGGTTTCGTTATTATACACAATATCTACCGTAGACGACAGTATACGGACTGCTTGTGCAGCACCTGATTACAGTGGCGTATTTATTGAAAGAATATCTCCGCTTTGCAGATTCTGTTATAAGCCGGGTTTGCGTAAAGGTGATCTTGTTTTAGAAATTGATGGACAAAAACCATCTTTGCAGGATTTTAAAAATATGATGAAAAATGCAGGTTGTGTTACCATAATCAGAGCACAGACGGTAAAAAAATTGGAATATCTATAATAACCTGAATTCCTAAGATTGGAAAAGCTTTGTTTTTTAAAACATATATTAGTTTTAAGATTGTTTTGGTAAAGTTGAAGAAATACGAAATGAACTTTTATCTGATGTATCGGAAGTTTTTGGTATCGTATGCGAATGGGTATTAAGTAGTTTTTACAAAAAATCAAGCTGTATGGGTATAGCACCCATACAGCTTTTTATATTAATCCAGTTTTTTTACCGTAAGAGTAGCACTTACACCGTTTCCGAGAGTTACGCCAACCGCAAGTAATGCTGATAAAGCCATATCAATAACATCGCCTGCTGTTAGATTTACAATTGTGCTTCCGCTGTATAATGAGCCTACACCAACTGAAAGCAGTCTTGAAATTACAGTGGACGGAATGTTTGTTCCGTTTCTGCGAATTGCCATAGTTACTGTTGTACCCAGAGCTGCTGACAAGTTACTTGTATAATTAATTTCATATACGCCTGTTTGCCCAACCGTGATGCTGTTTGCCGGGGTATAGGTTACATTTGCAGCTGCCATGTTTGTCGGAAGCGGAACAACCGTTGTGCCTCCGAGTGTAAGGTTAAGGGTCTGAGGTGTATCATTATATTTTCCGCCATAAGCAGAAAGACCGCTTCCTGCCGGTCCGGTTGCACCTGTTGGACCTGTAATACCTGTAGGTCCGGTTACACCGGCAGCACCCGTAGGACCAGTTGGACCGGTAGCACCGGCAACACCATTTGCGCCTGTAGCACCTGTCGGACCTGTTGGACCGGTAGCGCCTGCTGCACCATTTGCGCCTGTAGCACCTGTTGGACCGGTGGGACCAGATGCACCGAGAACACCCGATGCCCCAGTAGCACCAGTTGGACGGGTTGGGGCGAT
>JAIDJS010000258.1:0-544 GCA_029052085.1 Eubacterium sp. | reverse complement strand
ATGATACCGCGACCACCGCGCTCTACACGCGGACGATCTGCGGCAGCGTCAGATGTGTAGAAGCTACCTCCCGTAGGACCAGTTGGACCAGATGGACCGGTAACACCGTTTGCGCCCGTAGCACCTGTTGGACCCGTTGGTCCCATTGCTCCGTTTTCACCTGCGGCACCTGTGGCACCAGTAGGACCAGTAGGTCCAGTCGGGCCGGTAACACCATTTGCGCCTGTGGCACCCGTTGGACCTGTAGGACCGGATGGACCGGTTACGCCATTTGCGCCTGTAGCACCTGTTGGACCCGTTGGTCCCATTGCTCCGTTTTCACCTGCGGCACCTGTGGCACCAGTAGGACCAGTTGGGCCGGTAACTCCATTTGCGCCTGTGGCACCAGTAGGACCTGTAGGACCTGATGGACCGGTTACACCGTTTGCGCCTGTGGCACCCGTCGGACCAGTTGGACCAGATGGACCGGTTATACCTCTAGGGAACAAGTCACACGGTGGCGCCGATGGGCCGGGTGGAGAGCTGGGGGGGGGCGGGAGGCGTG
>JAIDJS010000257.1 GCA_029052085.1 Eubacterium sp. | reverse complement strand
GCACATGTCTACCAAAAGAAGGCAAACACAAACTAAACTCAATTGTATTTTTCCAGATATTTTTCAAACACTTCAGAAAAGGTTTTATTGTCTACATTTTTTATGATTCTTAAATAGGAATGAGGCTGATAGCTTTTTTGCGAAAGCTCAATGGTGCAGACTGCAAGGTTTGAGCAATGGTCGGCAATGCGTTCAAAGGAATTGATTATATCAAAAAACAGAATTCCGTTTTCAATGCTGCATTCGCCGCTCTGCATTCTTTTTGCGTGCATACTGCGAAGCTCGGTATTCAGATTGTTTATTACCTGTTCAAGCGGCTCAATGGTTTTTGCAAGCTCAACATCGTCGTCGGCAAACGCTTTGAGAGATTTTTCAACAATTTCACTTACGGCATCACTCATAACCTCTATGCCGTAATTTGCTTCATATGAAAAATTTATTCTGCCCTTTTGCATCTTTCTTTTTGCTTTTAAAATGTTTATTCCGTAATCTCCGATTCTTTCAAAATTACCTATTGCATGACTTAATTTAGATATTTTTACTGCCTCATCAACCGATAAATCCATAGAACTTATTTTCATAATATATGTCTGAAGCTTGTCCTCATAATTATCAAGCTTCTTTTCATTTTCGGTTATTTTTTTATCATTTACTTCCGAATAATCATTTATGAAATCAAGGCAAAGCATAATATTGCTTTTGGCAAGCTCTCCCATTTTGCAGCATTCGTCAATAGCCTTGTTTATTGCGTAAGAGGGAGAAAAAAGAAATTTTCTGTCGACAAGTGAATCGGTTTTTCCGTTTTTGCCGTCCTTGATAATAAAGCGGGAAAGCTTTTCAAGCAGACCGCCGAACGGGAATAAAACAGCAGTTGCAAATATGTTGAACAAGGAATGAATAACTGCGATTCCGGCAGCATTAACAGAATTGCTGATAAATGAAAATTCAAAAACGGCATTGATGCCATAGAACAAGACCATTGCAAGTGCTACACCTATTGTATTGAATGCAAGATGTATAACGGATGTTCTTTTTCCGTTTTTGCTTGTTCCTATTGAAGAAATTAATGCAGTTATGCAGGTGCCGATATTCTGCCCCAGAATTATCGGGAATGCTGCGCCTATGGTTATTGAGCCTGTTATGGTAAGTGCCTGCAGAATTCCGACACTTGCTGATGAAGACTGTATAACGGCGGTAAGCAGCATGCCTGCAAGCAAGCCCAAAACAGGGTTTGAAAATTTAACCAGCAGATTGGTAAATTCGGGAACATCCTTTAGGGGTTCAACGGCACCGCTCATTGCTTCCATTCCAAACATTAAAACTGCAAACCCAAGCAGAATGGAGCCGATGTTCTTTTTTTTATCGCTTTTGCAGAATAGATATAAAATGATTCCGATCAGAGCCAGAACAGGCGTAAAGGAAGAAGGCTTCAGCAAGCTGATAAATATGTTGGAGCTTTGTATTCCCGTAAGCGAAAGCAGCCAGCTTGTTATGGTTGTGCCTATGTTTGCTCCCATTATGATTCCGGTAACCTGACTTAATGACATGATACCCGAATTAACAAAGCCAACCGACATAACAGTTACGGCTGAAGATGATTGAATGATTGCCGTAATCGCTGCTCCGAAAATTAATCCCTTCAGGCGGTTGTTTGTCATTCCTTCAAGGATAGATTCAAATTTCCCTCCGCCCAGCTTTTCAAGTGAGCCTCCCATATAATTCATACCGAATAGGAACAGGGCAAGTCCGCCTGCCAAAGTCAAAATATTAAATATACTCAAATGTTTCACCTCTTCAAGAAAATAAAGAATAACGGTTAAATATAAGTTTAGTATTTGTAATGATTCGGTAAAAAAATATGTATTTTATGTAAATTTTAAAAATTATTCTGTGTATAAAAAAGAGAGAGCCGAAGCTCTCT
>JAIDJS010000256.1 GCA_029052085.1 Eubacterium sp. | reverse complement strand
GCCTTAAGAGATATATCCTTTGTTGATCTCCAGCTTGGAACCTAAACGCTGAAAATACTACCTTTAAGCTGTACTTTAAAACCAAGCGCGGTTAAAGTGTTTATGATTGTATCGTTGCTGATTTCAATACCTGTGTATCGGTCAACAAAGTTCTTGTCGAAATCAAGCTTAATTGTATCATATTTATAAGCGTATTCATCGGTCAGTGAGGAAACAACTTTTGCATCACTGTCTGCATCAAAAAGAAGCTTAACAAATCTTGCGATTGCCGGAACGGTCATTTCAGGATCAAGGCTTTTTTCATAACGCATGGAAGCATCAGTCCGGTGAGAAAGACGAACAGTTGATTTTCTGATTGAAACGCAGTCAAAGGTTGCTGATTCAAGAGTAAGCTTTGTTGTGTCATCAACAATTTCGCTGTCCAATCCGCCCATAATACCTGCGATGGCAACAGGTGTGTCATCGTTGCAGATCATAAGGGTTTCTTCGTCAATATTTCTTTCAACACCGTCAAGTGTCGTAAATGCAAACGGCTTGTCAAATTTTTTGATTCTGATTTTTTCAACCTTGCGTGAATCAAATGCGTGCATTGGCTGACCCATTTCAAGCATAAGATAGTTTGTTAAATCTGCAAGGAAGTTGATGGCTCTCATACCGCAGTAGAAAAGACGGATACGCATATTAACAGGGCTTACATTTCTGTTTATATTTTCAATCTGTAATGCTGAATATCTGTGGCAGGTTTTGTCCTCAATCTTGATGTCAAGCTGAGGCAGGCTGCTGTATTCGGATAAATCAACGCAGTCAAGCGGCTTTAACGTTCTGCCGGAAAGCGCTGCAAATTCACGTGCAATTCCGTAATGTCCCCATAAATCCGGGCGGTTTGTGAGTGATTTATTGTCTACCTCAAAAATGATATCTTCAATTTCATAAAGTTTTTTAAGGTCTGTTCCGTTTGGCGCATCATCAGTGATATCCATAATGCCGGAATTATCATCACTGATACCGATTTCCTTTTCGGAGCAGCACATACCGTATGA
>JAIDJS010000255.1 GCA_029052085.1 Eubacterium sp. | reverse complement strand
GCATAATACACTGTCAAAGCATTTATCTGCTTCAGCTTCAATAAAATCATTATCTTCGTTTAGGCTTACAAAAAGCCGCTCAAAAGCTGCTTCATAGCTTTCATTTATCTTTGCAAAAAGCGGAATGATATTGTTTCTGATATGATTCCTGCTGTATTCATTACTGCTGTTTGTAGAATCAACACAATAGCTTATATTTCTTTCATCAAGATAATTTCTGATTTCTTTTCCTGTTATATTTAAAAGCGGTCTTATAATTTTTTCTCTGAAAGATGGAATACCGCACAAGCCCTTTACTGAGGTACCTCTTACAAGGCGGAAAATAAGGGTTTCAATATTATCCGATAAATTATGTGCCGTTGCTATTTTATCACAGGCTATTGAATTAAAAAATTCATATCTCCTGTTTCTGCTGTATTCCTCTACACCCAAGCCTGCCTTCTTTGCTTCATCTGCGGCATTTATATGAAGTGTAAAGCATTCAATACCGCTTTTTTTGCAGTATTCTTCCACAAAATTGCAATCCTCCAGGCTTTCCTGCCCTCTTATACCATGCTCTATATGAGCCGCTTTAAGAGTAAGCGAATACTCATCCTTTATTGATTTGAAATATTCGGCAAGAAATATAGAATCTGCTCCGCCTGAAAGTGCAATCAAAACAACATCATGTTCAGAAACAAATGTTTCGGCTTTTATTTTATTGAATAAATCAGTTTTCATATTGCTTATCAATCGTTCTGAATCTGGTAAATTCTTTATCAAATGTCATTTCAATGGAGCCTGTAGGACCGTGACGGTTTTTAGCAACAATAAGCTCCGTTTTAGAAATATCAACATCCTCCTGCTTTTCTTCATCAAGCTCGCCTTTATAGTATTCCTCACGATAAAGGAACATTACAATATCGGCATCCTGCTCAATAGAGCCGGATTCTCTTAAATCCGAAAGCTGAGGCTTATGGCTCTTTCCTCTGCCTTCTGTTCCACGGTTTAACTGAGCACAGCATACAACAGGAATCATAAGATCCTTGGCAAGCATTTTTAAGTGCCTTGTAATTTCGGAAACCTCCTGCGCTCTGTTATCTCTTTTTGTTGCTGCCTGAATAAGGCTCAGATAGTCAATAATGATAATATCTACATTCTTTAAACGCATAACTCTTGACTTAATTTCAGGAACAGTTATTGAAGCCGTATCATCAAGATAAAGCTCAACATCATTGAAGGCACCTGCGGCATTACCAAGCCTTGCCCATTCATCCTTATCAAGCTCCCCTGTTAAAAGCTTTTGGCTGGGGATACCTGCAAAGGAAGCAAGCAATCTGTCTGCAAGCTGTTTTTTTGACATCTCAAGACTGAAGAATATACATTTCTTTTTTGCATACATTGTTACATTCTGTGCCAGATTAAGAGCAAAAGAGGTTTTACCCATAGCAGGACGGGCACCGATAAGAATAAAGTCTGACTTATTAAGACCGGTTATGTATTTATCAAGCGTAGAAAAGCCTGTTGATACACCCTTATATTGCTCCTTGTCCTCACCTGTAATCTTATAAAGATTATCATAAACATCATTAATAATAACATCGGAAATCTTTTTCGGACCGCTTATTTCCTTGCCGCGGCTGATATCATAAATCTGCTGCTCTGCTGACGCAAGAAGATCATTAACATCCGTTTCTCCGCTTTGGGCATCACTTATGATTTTATTGGAAACAGTTATAAGCGTTCTTAAATAATACTGCTCTTCAACAATCTTCGCATACGCCTCAATATTAGCAGTAGATGGAACGCAGTCTCTTAATGTTAAAAGATATTCTCTTCCTCCCGCATCATCATAAAGACCTTCCTTTACAAGCATATCGGCAATCACAACAGGATCAATCTGAGCCTTGGATCCTGCATACATAGTTACCATAGAGCTGAAAATCTTCTGGTTCTGGGGAAGATAAAAATATTCTGCTTTAATTTTATCAATAATAAGTTCCATACAATTAGGCTCAATTAAAATTGAGCCTAAAACAGATTGTTCTGCATCAAGATTGTAAGGAAGCAATGATTGATTTGAAATGTTATTATTTTCAGGCATTTTGATACATCCTTAAAAATTTATTTGAAAAAATTGATTACGCTTCAGAAACCTGAACATAAATTTTAGCCGTTATTCCCTGATAAACCTTAACCTCGGCTACAGCAGTACCGAACTGCTTAATATCATCCATAGAAATTTTACGTTTATCAATTTCAATTCCCAATTCTGTCTTTATTTCAGCTGCAACATCTTTAGCATTGACAGAGCCGAACAGTTTACCGTTTGCACCGGCTTTTGCCGTTAATTTAAAAGTTTTTCCTTCAAGCTTATCAGCATCTGCCTTTGCAGCTTTAATTTCTTCCTGCTTATGGAACTTTTTTGCATTCTCTTTATTATTAAAATCGTTCATAGCAGTTGCGTTTGCTTCAACAGCCAATCCCTTTGGCAAAAGGAAATTTCTTGCATATCCATCTGAAGCGTTAACAAGCTCGCCTTTTTTGCCAAGGCTTTTAACATCTGCTTTTAATATTACTTTCATAAGTTTATCCTCCTATATTTCCATAAGAACAGGCAATATCATAGGGCTGCGCTTGGTTTTTTCGTACATAAGATGAGAAATCTCATCACGAAGCTTCGTTTTAACCGCATTCCAGTCATGATATCTTCTGTCATAAGTTTCATCAATAATTCTGCAGGCAAGGTCACGGGCTGAATTCATTAAATCCTCATTCTCGCGGACATAAACAAAGCCGCGGCTTACAATATCCGGTCCGCTTTCAATCATACCAGTAGAGGTATTAATCGTAGCAACAACAATAATCAAGCCATCCTGTGAAAGGCGCTTTCTGTCATTCAGAACAATATTTCCGACATCGCCCACACCGATACCGTCAACATAAATTTCTCCGCTCGGAACACTATCAAGATTTTTAATTCCATCTTCAGAGATTTCAATATAGTCGCCTATATGACCAACATATATGTTGTTTTTAGAAAATCCCATGGACTGCGCAAGCATAGCGTGCTTCTGAAGATGCTTTTGTTCGCCGTGAACAGGAATAAAGAATTTTGGTTTTACAATACCCATCATAAGCTTTAATTCTTCCTGACAGGCATGACCTGAAACGTGAACCTCATACATTTTTTCGTAAATAACTTCAATATCACGCTTCATAAGCTCATTAACAACATTGCCTACCATTTTTTCATTACCCGGAATAGGAGTTGCCGAAATGATAACATAATCGTTTGGTGATACGGAAACCTTTCTGTGTTCTCCATATGCCATTTTTGTTAATGCACTCATAGGCTCGCCCTGTGAGCCTGTTGTTATAATAACGAGGTGCTCATCCTCATAATTTTTTATATTATCAATAGGAATAAGAATATTTTCAGGTACATTGAGATAACCGAGCTCTTCCCCAACCTGAACAAGATTTTCAAGGCTTCTTCCTACAACAGCAACCTTGCGCTTAGACTGCTTTGCAACATCAATAATCTGCTGAACTCTATGAATATTTGAAGCAAAGGTTGCAACAACAATTCTTCTTTTACCCGCTTTCTGAAAAAGATTGACAAAGGATTCGCCAACCGTTTTTTCACTCATTGTATAACCGGGACGTTCGGCGTTTGTAGAGTCCTGAAAAAGAGCTAAAACGCCTTTTTTGCCATATTCGGCAAATCTTGTTAAATCAATCATATCGCCGTCAACAGGAGTTGTATCAATTTTAAAATCCCCTGTATGAATAAGAATACCCGCCGGACATCTGATAGCAAGACCGACAGCATCGGGAATAGAATGATTAACATGAATAAGCTCAATATTAAACGAACCTAATGTAATATTGTCATGAGGCTTAATTTCAACAAGCTTTGCACTATCCAACAAATTGTGTTCCTTCAGCTTTCCTTTAATTAAACCGATGGTAAGCTTTGTTGCATATATAGGAATATTTACCTTTTTCAGCAGATACGCAATACCGCCGATATGGTCTTCATGACCATGTGTGATTATCAAGCCTCTTATTTTGCTGATATTTTTTTCTATATAAGTAAAATCGGGAATAACAAGGTCTACGCCCGGAAGCTCTTCCCCGGGAAAAGCAAGACCGCAGTCTACAACAAACATATCATTCTTATATTCGTAAACCGTCATATTCTTTCCGATTTCATTCATACCGCCTAAAAATGCAACACGAACAGACTCCTTTGGCTGCGGCGGGCGGAGTGACGTTTTCTTATTAACCTTGCGATAGGTATAATAGCGCTTTTTGGAATTCCGTTTTCCTGCGGCACCTCTATCGTTCGGTGTATTCTGTTTTGACATTAAATTTTCTCCTTTATTAATAAATTTTTCCGTTCTTAAAAATTAAATATATAATATATTATATTTAATTAATTTTCAAGTAAGTTAGTCAATAGAGTACATAT
>JAIDJS010000254.1 GCA_029052085.1 Eubacterium sp. | reverse complement strand
GTCTTCCACGGCAGTTACAACAGCCTTAACCTCTTTAGGAAAATGAATGGCATAGGGCTTTTTTTCAAACGGATTTGCACGGCTGCAATTTTCATCAATACAATCGGCAACCTTAAAATTGACCTTGCCTGAAAGAAGAAGAACTGCACATTCATTCTTTGTTTCAAAAATCTCAAGCGTTTCGCCTTTTTGAAGCTTTTTAACATAGATATCCATAAGCATATCCGAATTCACACCATTCATTTCGCAAAGCACCTTTTTGCCGTTTTCATCATATTCCGGTTTAAACAACATAAATATCAATCTCCTAAAACAGTGTTTTCTACAAAGCTGAGTATATCTGCGTATACTTCATCTTTATTTATCTCATTTAAAATTTCATGTCTGCCGCCCTCATAAAGCTTAAGCTGAGCCTTTGAATGACCGCTTTCCAGAAGCTTTGAATGAACCTCACGAAGTCCCGCTCCGAAATTACCGACGGGGTCCATATCTCCGCTGATAACGAGAATAGGAATATCCTTGGGAACTTTGGCATACCATTCATCGCTGTTTGCATTAATATTGAGCTTAACCAAATCATTCATTCCCTGAACAGAGAACAAAAAGCCGCAGTAATTATCTGCGATATACTGATCTACAATCCTTGAATCACGGGTAAGCCAGTCAAACGGTGTTTTTCCCTCAAATTTTTTATTGTAAGCACCGAAAGTCATTTTATCAATCAGCTTTGATTTATGCTTTGAGCCCTGAAGCTTTGCAAGACCTGCCGACAAAATATCGCCTGCACCGGCTGCCGGATTTGAACCGCCGGTACCCATATAAATTGCGGCAGAGAAGCCTGCATCCGAATACCATGCTGTAAAACATCTTGTTATAAAAGAGCCCATCGAATGACCCATTGCAACAATCTTTTTATCGGGATAAGCATTTTTTGCCCTATCAAATGTTGTTTTCAAATCCTTTACAAGGAACTTATAGCCGTTTTTCTCGCCGAAATATCCCGTTTCTTCAAAATTCTGATTTGATTTTCCATGGTTTGCCATATCGTGCATAAAAACAGCAATACCATTTGAGGTAAGATATTCAATAAAATCATGATATCTTTCCTGATGCTCTGCCATACCATGATGAAGCACGATAACTGCCTTAACCTCTTCATTATCCGGCGTATATTCACAGCCGTGAATCGTACATACACCTGTTGCTGACTTAAAGCTATACTCTTTAACTTTCATAAAAACACCCTTTCAAATTTTTACCCTTTAAATTTATTCAGATATATCCGAGGTGCAATGCGGACACTTAACAGCATCCGGCGCAATTTCACTTTTGCAGAACGGACATATTTTTGTTATCGGTTTCTCTTCCTCTTTCTTTTTATTTCCCAAAGACATAGCCTTGTTTACAGTCTTGACTATACAGAAAATGATAAGTGCCATAATAAGGAAATTTATGACTGCGGAAATAAATGCACCATAATCAATATAATTATCACCTATCAGATGGATTTTCCCCTGAATTTCAGCACCACCGATGCAGTTTATCAGAGGTTTGATTATATTATCCGTAAGCGAAGTAACAATTGTTGAAAATGCACCGCCGATAATAACGCCGACAGCCAAATCCAGCACATTGCCCTTTGAAATAAATTCCCTGAATTCTTTGAAAAACTTCCTCATTTTGTAATTCTCCCTTTTGGCAATAATGAGAAATCCGTATCAGCCGAATTAAACCACTGCCTGGATTTTTCTCCATTTTTTATATTGTATCATATAACACCGCTGAAATCAAACAGCGGTATATATTTATCATCAGCAGACGATAGCTCCTGAACAAACAGCCTTTCAAGACCCTTTGATACGGCATAATTTACAACCTTATCATATTCCCGCTTTGTAATGGTTCGGTTTATTTCCTTATAGTTTTCAAGATTTGTGCAGGGAACATACTGAGCCATAAGACTCAGATATGCCTTTTCAAAATGCTCTGAAACATAATCTACAATCCGAAGTGATGAATTGGTATTCTGAGGCAGAATAAGATGGCGGATAACCATTCCCTTTTTCATCATATTTCCCTCAAAAACAGCTTTTCCTGTTTGACGATACATTTCTTCAAGTGCAGCTTTCGCAATTTCGGGATAATCGGCTGCACCGCTGTATCTTTCAGCCTTATCGTTTCTTATATATTTAAAATCCGGAAGATATATGTCTATCAGTCCATCAAGCATTTTAAGCGTTTCCACGCTTTCATAACCGCTTGAATTATACACAACAGGCACGGGACTTTTCCATTCTTTCAGCACACCTGCCAGCATTGGTGCATAATGCGTTGGATTAACAAGATTAATGTTTTCCGCACCCTGCAATACAAGATTTTCAAAAATTTCCACAAGCCGTTCACGGCTTACTTCCATACCTTTATTATCCCTGCTGATTTCATAATTCTGGCAATAAACACATTTCAGATTGCAGCCGCTGAAAAAAACAGCCCCGCTTCCGTTTGATCCGCTTATACAAGGCTCTTCCCAGAAATGAAGAGAAGCTCTTGCAATTTTAAACTTTTCCGGCATTTGACAAAAGCCGTTTGCTTTTTCCCTTTCTATACCGCATTTTCGCGGGCAAAACCTGCAAATCATAACAAAGCCTTGTAAATATCGCCTTTTTTGAACGGCGTTTTTGATGCTATTTCCTTCGCTGCCATATTCATACTAAGGCACTATACAACAAGATCATTTGCCTCCAAAATCGCATCATCAAGAAAAAAATCAAAAA
>JAIDJS010000253.1 GCA_029052085.1 Eubacterium sp. | reverse complement strand
TATTCTGTTGGCAAGGGATGGTGCAAAGGTGCTGCTGTCCTCAGGAGTCCATTCACCCTTTTCATAAAGATAACGCGTAACTCTTGAAATCAGGGGGTCTACATATTCCCGGCCGTCAGGATGGCAGAGCAGGCCAACCTTTTTATCAATCAGAATGATATTTTCATCCTCATAAATGATAGCAAGCTGTTTGGATGCGTCTGTAAAATCATAATGCTTCTTTTTTTCTTCAAGCACATCGTCTTTCAGATACAGTTCAATAACATCGCCCTCATTTAAAATGGCAGAAGCGTCTGTTCGTTTTCTATTAACTTTTATATTCTTTTTTCTTATTTCTTTGAACATCAATGATTTGGGAAGCTTCGGAAAGGTTTTTAAAATAAATTTATCAACCCTTTGCCCCGAATCATTTTTAGTTATGGTAAAACTTTTCATATAAGAATTATATATTATAAATTGCAAAAAGTAAATATCTATGCTATACTAGCTAAGATTATGCGATAAAAAGGAATTCGTTTTGTATGGATCATTTCAAACTGGTAAGTGAATATAAGCCAACAGGCGATCAGCCACAGGCTATAGAAGCCCTTGTAAATGGTATTAAAAGAGGAGACAGGGAGCAAACCTTAATGGGTGTAACAGGCTCGGGAAAAACCTTTACAATGGCTAATATTATTGAAAAAGTGAACAAGCCTACGCTTGTGCTTGCGCATAACAAAACGCTTGCTGCGCAGCTTTGTTCGGAATTCAAGGAGTTTTTCCCCGAAAATGCAGTTGAATATTTTGTGTCCTATTATGATTATTATCAGCCCGAGGCTTATGTGCCTACTACGGATACCTATATTGAAAAGGACAGTGCAGTCAATGAAGAAATAGACAAGCTTCGCCACAGTGCAACCGCTGCGCTTTCCGAAAGAAGGGATGTAATTATCGTTGCATCTGTTTCCTGTATCTATTCTATCGGCGATCCCATTGATTACCGCAATATGGTTATCTCTCTTCGTTCCGGTATGGAATACAGCAGGGATGATTTGATTTTAAAGCTTGTTTCCATTCAGTATGAAAGAAACGATATTAACTTTGTAAGAAATAAGTTCAGAGTCCGCGGCGATACGCTGGAGGTTTTCCCTGCCGGTTCAAGCGGAAATGCAATACGAGTAGAATTCTTCGGAGATGAGATAGACAGAATCTGCGAAATTAATCCTTTAACGGGCAAGGTTGAGGGTATACTTTCCCATACCTGTATTTATCCTGCGTCACACTATGTTGTAGGTCAGGAAAAAATGAAGGTTGCTCTTGATAAAATCTATAATGAGATGGCAGAGCGTGTTGCATATTTTGAAAGCAAAGGAAAGCTTCTTGAGGCACAGCGAATTAAAGAAAGAACAATGAATGATATCGAAATGCTTCAGGAAACAGGCTTCTGTAAGGGTATTGAAAACTACTCTGCCGTTATGAGCAACAGAAAGCCCGGCGAGGCTCCTTTTACCCTGCTTGATTATTTTCCCGATGATTTTCTTCTTTTTTGTGATGAAAGCCATGTTATGCTTCCGCAGGTAAGAGGAATGTACGGCGGAGATCACAGCAGAAAGGCAAGCCTTATTGAATTCGGCTTCCGTCTGCCGTCTGCTTTTGATAACAGACCGCTTCAGTTTGATGAATTTTATAAAAAGGTTAATCAGGTTGTGTTTACCTCTGCTACCCCCGGCGAATTTGAAAGAACCAATTCAACGCAGATTGTAGAGCAGATTATCCGTCCGACAGGGCTTTTGGATCCTGTTATTACCGTTAAGCCTACAGAGGATCAGATGGATGATCTGGTATCTGAAATCAATATCCGGGTTGAACGTGGGGAAAGAGTGCTTGTAACAACACTTACGAAAGCTATGGCAGAGGATTTAACCTCTTACCTTGAAGTCTTTGATATTAAAGTACGATATATGCACCACGATGTAGATACAATTGAAAGAATGGAAATTATCCGTGATTTAAGGCTGGGAACATTTGATGTTCTGGTCGGCATCAATCTGCTTCGTGAGGGCCTTGATATTCCCGAGGTATCGCTTGTAGCAATCATAGATGCGGATAAGGAGGGCTTCCTCCGTTCCGAAACCTCCCTTGTTCAGACAATCGGACGAGCAGCAAGAAATGCAAACGGTGAGGTTATTATGTATGCTGACAGTGTAACACCGTCTATGGAACGTGCCATCACGGAAACGCTCCGCCGCCGCAAGCTGCAGGAGCAGTATAATGAAGCGCATGGAATTGTTCCGCAGACAATCAAAAAGGATGTACGTCAGGTGCTTGAAATTACGTCCAAGGAAAAGCTTGACGGCAAGCGTAAAAAGCGTATGTCCAAGGGAGAAAAAGAGGCTCTTATCAATAGCCTGACACGAGAAATGAAGGAAGCTGCAAAGATGCTTGAATTTGAGCATGCAGCATACTTAAGAGATAAGATTAATGAATTAAAATCGGAGTAAGGAGAAATGTTTGATTTATTTAAAGATAAAAGGTTCTGGAAGGGTGCATTAACGCTTGCTATTCCTGTTGCACTTCAGAATATGCTTACAAGCTCGTTTACACTTGCGGATACTCTGCTTGTAAGCAGGCTGGGAGATGTTGCACTTTCCTCTGTCGGAATGGTTGGCCAGTGGGGCTGGCTGATGACAATGTTTATTTTCGGCTTCTGCTCGGGTACTACTGTTTTTGTTTCTCAGTTCTGGGGAGCAGGAGATAAAAAAAGAATTCATTCAACCTGCGGAATCGCTCTGGTTTCCGTGCTGATTGTTTCGGGTGTATTTACTGCTGTAAGTTTAGCAATTCCTCAGTATGTTTTAAGAATGTTCAATTCAGATCCTGCCATTATTGCCGAGGGAAGCAAGTATTTGCGTATTGTTGCTTATTCATACTTTGCTGTTGCCGTAACGAATGTTCTTTCAACCGTTCTCCGTTCAACGGAAGAGGTAAGGCTTCCTATGTATGTTTCGGGATTTACAACAGTACTGAATATTTTTCTTGATTACTGTATGATTTTCGGTAAATGCGGCTTTGCTGAAATGGGTATAGAGGGTGCAGCTCTTGCTACCTCTGTTTCAGCCTGGGCAGGTGTGGCAGTTATTATTGCAGTCTCTTAAACACATCTGACGCAGCCGACGATCTTACGCTGGGGGGGGG
>JAIDJS010000252.1 GCA_029052085.1 Eubacterium sp. | reverse complement strand
TTTATAATAATTAAAAATATACTTTGGAGATTTATTGTGAAAAGCGAAGTAAAAAAAGATTTCAGAACGAATGACAATCTTGTTGTCGGCAGAAATGCTGTAATTGAGCTTATTAAAAGCGACAGAGAGATTGAGAATATACTTATTGCAAAGGGCGAGCGAGAGGGTTCGGTTTCAAAAATTATTGCACTGGCAAAGGAAAAGGGCATTGTAATTAAAAATGTTGATAAGAAAAAACTTGATTTTATCAGTGCAAATGCGAATCATCAGGGTGTGGCAGCAAATGTTCCTGCTCATGAATACAGCACGGTTGATGATATTTTGGAACTCGCAAAAAGCAGAGGAGAAGCACCTTTTATCATTATTTGCGATGAGATAGAGGACAGCCATAATTTAGGCGCTATTATCAGAACGGCAGAGGCATGCGGTGTTCACGGAATCATTATTCCGAAAAGAAGAAATGTCGGTCTTAATTTCATTGTTGCAAAAACCTCCTGCGGTGCACTTGAATATGTTAATGTTGCAAGGGTGTCAAATATTAATTCAACGATTGACAGATTTAAAAAGGAAAACATCTGGGTTTATGCTGCGGATATGGATGGCCAGCTTTGGAGTGAAACGGATTTTTCAGGCGGTGTAGCACTTGTTGTCGGCAATGAAGGTAAGGGTGTAGGAACGCATATAAAAGCGAATTGTGATGTTACAGTCAGTCTGCCGATGCGCGGTAAGGTGAACAGTTTGAATGCCTCAGTTGCAGCAGGCGTTATTATGTATGAAATATCTAAACAAAGATTATAAATTTTAGGTTGATTGAATATGAGAGATAAAGAAAATTTATCTGTTGAAGAAATTTTGCGCGAAGCAGATGAAATGCTCAATCAGATAAGCGCAAGATCTAAATCAGCAGCACAATATACTGAAAAAGAAGAAGTAAAAGCCTATATTCCTAAATCTCCTGCAAATGATACCGGCAGTAAAAAGGATGCAGTAAGTGATAAAACCAGAGCTGTTTCGGTCAATGAAAAGACGATTGCTGTTCCTGCAACAGATAAAACGATTGTAAGCGAAAGAGTTACAGCTAAGCATTTTTTTCAGCATAATCCCGTTGATGAGGATTATAATTCCGTGCCGCCTCAGATTATTGAAAGGCCTGCAACCATTAAAAGCAAATCAAGATTCAATAAAACCTCTGATTTGCAGGAAATACCAACCATTCTTGCTGTTGAAGAGCTTGCTAAAACAAGAACGGATTTTGTTAAAGTCCGTGAAGAGGAAAACGGAAATTCCGAAACGGATTATGATTTATCAGATCAGATAAAATTAAGCGGCTTTGATGATGATTTTGATGAATTTCGCGATATTGAGGTGGAGG
>JAIDJS010000251.1 GCA_029052085.1 Eubacterium sp. | reverse complement strand
CATAAATACTACAATAAATACTGAAAACGATATTAATGCTGAAATAGATAATATATCAAAAGCAATTGTTGAAATAATACATAATAGATTTGAAAAAAGCTAAATATCTAATTCAATAAATTTTGCACTATTCCATACTGTTTCAAATTTTCCGCAATATCTTCTACCGATAGGACTTTCTATATCTAAAATATAAAAATCTGCTTTAGTTAATGGATTAGGATAATTATCATCTGCATAAGTTATATGCGAGTATAAAACAACATTATCAATTATAATTATTTCATCTGTTCTTTCACAGGTATAAAATTTGCAAACATCATTAAAGTTAATGCCGCCATAACTCAACTGATTTTTAGCTTCATTTATGCAAACTTCTAATTTACTTTTAAAATCACCGCCGCTCTGTGCTCTTTCTATAAAGGGATTATTTATAGGGCTTATGAACAAACACCTAAAATCAAAACCATTATTTCGTTTTCTTTTCAAATCTTTAAAAAATTCTCGATTTTCTGTAGAGAAAAGTTTTCTGTTTTTTCGGCCAAAAAACCATAACCTTTTATCTGCATTTTCAAGCAATACTTCATAAAGTTTTTGAGTTTCAAATCCACTTTCGTATTTAATTATTGGTCCACAATCAGGTATTGGAAAATTAACTTTTTCCAGAGCGTTTAATAAAAAATCGCATGTTACCGGACAATTACTGTTAACAGTATGGCTGTTCAAAATATTATTAATTGATTCGTTTAAAAGATTCCAATTCAAATTGAATTGAGTTTCTAATGTATTGTTATTAGGAAAAGCATTCGTATTATTGTTAATTTCTTTTACTAGTTTATTCAAATTATTTTTATTAAATACAAGTCTTTGAAATTGATCTAATGGATTTCCTCTGAATTTATTGTCTTCAATTTCATCAAAGAGTATGGGTATTACAGCGTTTTTAGCGTTACTATTTGATTTATGATAATTTCTAATAGCTATTGCACCTGATTCATACATAATCCATGGGGATGTATAATTTTCAGATGTAATAATAGCAAAACATTTGTCACTTTCATTTAAAGCATTTCCAATCTCATTTAGAAACATAGAACCATATGTAATGGATTCACTAGACATCCATATCGTTACAGAATTACGAAACATTCCTTCTAAAAAACTTTTAACAGATAAAGCGATTTCTTTACTTTTAGACTTTGACCAACTTAAAAAAATTTTCATATTAACTCCATATTTTCTGTGTCATATAATTATTAGTTATCCTTTAAAAATGCAAAGTTAAAAGCCGTTCGGTTTGAACGGCTTTTGTGCAATTATACAAAGTGTTAAACATATAAAGCTTTTTGTTTATTCTTGTGGCAAACTATCAGTTATGTTATAATAAAACCATATATTACTAAGTGAGGTCGAATTATGGCTGAGAAAAACAATACAAATATTGGATTTGAAAAAGAAATATGGGATGCTGCTTGTGTGTTATGGGGGCATATTCCTGCTGCTGATTACAGAAAAGTTATTATTGGACTGATTTTCTTAAAATACGTTTCTGGTGTATTTGAGCAGAGATATAACGAATTGCTCAATGATGAATATGGCGATGAAAATGATCGAGATGAATATATTGCGGAAAATGTATTTTTTGTGCCTGAGGAATCTCGTTGGAGTAAAATTGCAGATGCTGCGCATAGTCCTGAAATCGGAATGGTTTTAGACAATGCAATGCGTGCAATTGAAAAAGAAAATGAAAGTCTCAAAAATGTTCTTCCTAAAATTTATGCTAATCCTGATTTGGACAAGCGTGTTTTAGGTGAAGTAGTGGATATATTCACAAATATAAATATGTATGAGCAGGGTAATGATAAGGATTTGCTAGGCAGAACATATGAATATTGTATTGAACAGTTCGCAGCTCATGAAGGTGTTAAAGGTGGAGAATTTTATACGCCCTCCAGCATCGTTAAAACAATTGTTGAAATTTTAAAACCCTTTGAAGACTGCCGAGTATATGATCCTTGCTGTGGTTCGGGTGGTATGTTTGTTCAGTCTGCAAAATTTATAGATGCACATAGTGGTTCGATTAATCGAGTTGCAGTTTATGGACAGGAATCCAATGCTGACACATGGAAAATAGCTAGAATTAATATGGCTATTCGCGGTATAGATGCAAATTTAGGACCTCATCATGCAGATACTTTTTATAATGATTTGCATAAGAATCAGAAATTTGATTTTATTATGGCAAATCCGCCATTCAATCTTTCTAACTGGGGAGCAGACCATTTAAAAGATGATGTGCGTTGGAGATACGGAATGCCTCCGTCAGGAAATGCTAACTTTGCGTGGATTCAGCATATGATTCATCATCTTGCACCATATGGAAAAATTGGATTGGTTCTTGCTAATGGTGCCTTGTCCTCACAGACAAGTGGTGAGGGAGAAATCAGAAAAAGAATTGTTGAAGATGATTTGGTTGAAGGCATTATTGCTATGCCTACTCAGCTTTTCTATAGTGTAACAATTCCTGTAACACTGTGGTTTATCACAAAGAATAAAAAACAAAAAGGCAAGACTTTATTTATTGATGCTCGCAAAATGGGTTATATGGTTGACCGTAAGCATCGTGATTTTACGGATGAAGATATAAGCAAGCTTGCTAAAACTTTTGAGGATTTCCAAAACGGAACCCTTGAAGATGTTAAAGGCTTTTGTGCTGTTGTGGATACAAAAGATATTAAAAAGCAAGATTATATCTTAACACCGGGTAGATATGTTGGTATTGAAGAACAAGAAGATGATGGCGAACCTTTTGATGAAAAGATGAAACGTCTTACCTCTGAACTTTCGACTATGTTTGAAAAATCACGTGAACTTGAAGATGAAATCCGCAAGAAGTTGGGAGCTATTGGATTTAAAGTATAAGACGGAAAGAAGTGAAATAAATGATCGGATATGACGAAGTATTTATATATTTCGATACGAATGTTTTAGAATGTAGGCATTCGGGTGATTCTTTGTTTCTTTCTAAATTTGTGGTTTCACCGTTATATTATGAGATAGAACAGTTAATTAAAGATTGGGAACTATCGGATAAAGTTAAAATTTGTATACCTGAAATTGTTTGGCTTGAAATACAAGAACATTTAATATCACATTTTAAATCTCAAAAAGATTCAATGTTAAATAATTTTGAATTATATAGAAACTCATTTGGAGATTTGATAGAATTATCATGTGATTTAAAAAATTGTACAAGTGTTGATGAATATAAAGAG
>JAIDJS010000250.1 GCA_029052085.1 Eubacterium sp. | reverse complement strand
CGAATCATTCCCGCTTTATTGATGTCGGCGATATTATGTCAACAGTTGTTGATATGCTTGGAATCAGCGATATGATAAGTCGTTATGAAATCCAGAATAAAGAAAAAACACCGAGATCATGCAATAAATCCGTCAGTATTGATGGTGGTAAATGTGTGATAGGCAATACCGAAATTTCGGCAATTGCCGACAGCAATGAATTATTGCATTCCGTAATCATTACGGTTCCTGTTGAATTAAAGGCGGGCTTTAATCTGCTGGGCAATGTTGTTGAAACCTCTATTCGTATTACAGTAGTTCAAACCTATAGCTTTAGCTATTGATGTGATTCAGTCTTTTGGTAAATATGTAAAAAGTGAGCGGTTGCTTTTTGTTGAAAATGGAAATTGACACATTCTTCTTTTAATGATATATAAATATTATGCTATATTATCAAATTTTTACGGCTGTTATTTTTTATGTTTGAAAGGGTAAAAATGGTTAAATTTTTAAAAATGAGTAACGCTGTTTTGATTTCTTTGATTCTGATAATAACAATGTTTGCAAATGGCTGCAGCAGAGATGATATTCCTTTTATGGGAAACAGCGAAAAATCCGAAAAAGCGCTAAAGGTTTATACCGAAGCTATTGAAGAACTGAAAAATGAAGAAGATTTTGATTTGAAGCTTACAACTTCTGTAGAACTGAAAGAAATAAGCTGCTCCTTGTCTGCCTTTAATTCAATTTTAAAAAAGGTTGTTAATCACAGGCTTGGGGAAGTGGAAGATGAGGTTGTAAAGTTTTCATTTAAAGACGGAGTATTGGCAAGTGATAATACGATTGTTCCCAAAAATATTGTACAGCCTGTTAATTCCGATATAAATGATTATCTGTTCAATGGTGTAACATCATCCTATATTTACAGTGAAAATGATGAACACGCTGTTTATTTCACTATAGGTGAAGAGGCGGCATCCATAGATGAAATTATGGATGTGTTTGAAGAGCTTAAAGACGAGGTTGGAACGGATTTCGGTAAGTACGATATTCATAAGGAATATCCGGAAATAGATTCTCTTGCCAAATATCATTCTAATTTTATTGATATAATGAGTGTTGCTCCAAGGATAAGCAATTTAATGTCTGCTAACAATAATCACGAGCATAGCGAGGATGATTCTACACGTAATTACGGCGATTTCGGAAAAACAACCAAAATTGAAAACGGAACCTGCCAT
Organism: Eubacterium sp.; assembly: GCA_029052085.1. Taxonomy (GTDB): domain Bacteria; phylum Bacillota; class Clostridia; order Oscillospirales; family Acutalibacteraceae; genus Eubacterium_R. The sequence goes on along the minus strand of JAIDJS010000250.1, from coordinate 3,092 downwards.
ATCGGAGAATCGGAGGTTACCGCCAACATTGATGATAAAGGCAGAATGCTGAATGTTATCTTCAAAGTTCCGCTTAGTGTGGATGTTAATGTTCGTCTTCTGCACAACAGTTTCAAGGCTGCTGTGAAGTTTGAAATCTGCCAGACTTATGAATACAGCTATCCAAACTAATATGATATAGTTACAAAAAAGATGTGTTTGTAAAAACATGTCTTTTTTCATTTTCTTAACAAATCTCTACTTGTATAAATCGGCTCAATATGGTATTATTAAACAGTATAATATTATATATAATAAAAGGAGTTTCAATTATGTATTCTGATTACTATGATTCTATTTCAAAGGTTGCAGAAACAGATAAGGAAGTTGCAGACGCAATGGCGCTTGAGCTTTCCCGTCAGCGTGAAAATATTGAACTTATCGCATCTGAAAATCTTGTTTCACCTCAGGTTATGGCTGCTATGGGCAGTGTTCTTACAAATAAATATGCAGAGGGGCTTCCGGCTAAGCGTTATTACGGCGGATGCCAATATGTGGATATTGTTGAAAATATTGCTATAAAAAGAGCTTGTGAGCTTTTTGGTGCCAGCTATGCAAATGTTCAGGCGCATTCGGGCGCTCAGGCAAATACTGCGGTTTATCTTGCGCTTCTTCAGCCGGGCGATACGGTTATGGGCATGAGTCTGGACAACGGTGGTCATTTAACACACGGCTCTCCTGCAAATATCAGCGGTAAGTATTTCAATTTTGTTCCTTATGGTGTTAACGATGACGGATATATTGATTTAGTTGAGTTTGCAAAGCAGGTTAACAGGGTTAAGCCTAAGCTTGTTGTAGCAGGTGCTTCTGCTTATCCGAGAGCAATTGATTTTAAAACAATGGCTGATATTGCGCATGCAAACGGCGCTATGTTTATGGTTGATATGGCACATATTGCAGGTCTTGTTGCAGCAGGGCTTCATCAGAATCCTGTTCCTTATGCAGATGTTGTTACAACAACAACGCATAAAACCTTAAGAGGTCCGAGGGGCGGTCTTATTCTTTGCAATAATGAATATCTTATTAAAAAGCTTAATTCGGCAATTTTCCCGGGAACACAGGGCGGTCCTTTAATGCACGTTATTGCGGGCAAGGCTGTTTGCTTCGGCGAGGCTCTTAAACCGGAATTCAAAGAATATCAGCAAAGAGTAATCAATAATGCGCAGGCTCTTGCGGCAGGTCTTACGAAAAGAGGTCTTAATCTCGTTTCGGGCGGAACGGATAATCATCTTGTGCTTCTTTCTCTTATCGGTACAGGTGTAACAGGCAAGGAGCTTGAAGCAAAGCTTGATGAGGTTCATATTACATTAAATAAAAATACTGTTCCGAACGAGCCGCTTTCTCCGTTTGTTACTTCAGGTGTTCGTATCGGTACGCCTGCTGCAACAACAAGAGGACTTAATGAAAATGATTTTGATAAGATTTCAGAATTTATTCATCTTGCAGTAACAGATTTTGAAAACAATAAAGATTATATTAAAAACGGAGTTGCTGAAATCTGTAATAAATATCCTCTTTATGAATAATTTAATTTAACGGATATATCAAAAGGAGTGAGATAAAGTGGCTGAAGCTTTTTCAAAGCTATTTGGCTTCGCGATAAATTTTGTTTATTTCTTTTTTAAATTAAAGAAAACTGAAAATAAGATTACCTTTATCTCACGCCAGAGCAATACACCGTCGCTTGATTTTTGCTGCCTGATTAATGAATTGAAAAAGAACTATCCGCAGTACAGGGTTGATGTGTTGTGCAAAATGATACCTTCGGGATTATCAGGTAAGATTTCCTATATTTTTGAAATGCTGCGGCAAATGAAATCGCTTGCTTCCTCAAGGGTGGCTGTAATAGACGGTTACAGCATTCCGGTTTGTATGCTGAAGCATAAACGTGATTTAACTGTTATTCAGATGTGGCATGCTTTGGGTGCTGTGAAAAAATTCGGCTGGCAGTCTGTTGGCACGAAAGAGGGCAGAAGCGAAAGCATAAGCAAGGCAATGCGTATGCACAAAAATTATGATTATGTTCTGGCACCAAGCCGAAAAACGGCAGCGTTTTATTCAGAGGGTTTTGATATATCTTTGGATAGAATAAAAGTATTGCCCTTGCCGAGAGTTGATTTTATTCTTGATGGTAAAGACAGAAAAGAAGAATTTTATTCTCTTAATCCGCATATGAAAAACAGAAAAGTTGTTCTTTATCTTCCAACCTTCAGAAGCGGAGAGGCTATGGCGGCAAGTCTGCTGAAGAAACAGTTTGAAAATAAAAATGAATATCAGCTTGTTTTCAGTACGCATCCTTTGTCTGAAGTGAAAATGGATGAAGAATTTTCAGCAAAGGGCAATTTTTCAAGCTATGATTTAATGAAGCTTGCAGATGTTATCATAACGGATTATTCTGCGTGTGCTTTTGAAGCATCGCTTCTTTTAAAGCCGCTGTATTTCTTTATTCCCGATTATGAGGATTATATGGAAAACAGGGGAATAAATGTTGATGTAAAAAAAGAATTTCCGTCTGCTGCTTTTGAGAATGCAGAGATGTTGGCTGATGCAATTGAAAAGAATGATTATGATATGAATTCTTTAATAGAGTTCAAAGAAAAATATGTAGAAAATGCTGATACAAACAGTACGGAAAATCTTGTAAAATTTATTTTAAAGCAAATGTAATTTGTTTAAGGAGATTGCAATGAAAAGAATCTTAACATACGGAACATTTGATTTGTTACATTATGGTCATATTGAAATTTTAAGAAGAGCAAAGGCTCTTGGCGATTATCTTGTTGTTGCCCTTTCAACGGATGAATTCAATGAATCCAAGGGTAAGATTGCTTATCACAGCTATGAAACAAGAAAGAAAATGCTTGAAGCAATTCGTTATGTTGATTTGGTTATTCCCGAAAACAACTGGGAGCAAAAAGCGGATGACGTTAAAGAGTACCATATTGATACGGTCGTTATGGGGTCAGACTGGGCAGGCTCTGATAAATTTGATTATCTTAAAGAGTACTGTGAGGTTGTTTTTCTTGAAAGAACCCCCGGTGTGTCTACTACTA
>JAIDJS010000025.1 GCA_029052085.1 Eubacterium sp. | reverse complement strand
TGCCAGCATGAGTTCTTGAATAAAAGACATACGTTAATGAAAAGCTTAAAGAAACAACAGATATCTGCAGGCATTTTGAGGAAGACGGAGCATTAATTCTTATAACCGAAAACGGCAGGGAATTTTATTGCTCGCAAACAGACGACAAAAGAATTGAAAAAATGAAATCCGCCTTATCGGAGCAAAGCAATGACAGTTCCTATTATCTTGGTGAAGACGGATTAATAATAACCGCAACAACTGCAAACGAAAGCAACACATATAGCTTTGTTATAATTAATGAAGAACTTTCCTTTCCCGATTTTTCAAATGGCAAATCCGAAAGCATTATAGGAACATTTATTAACAGAACAAGCCTTGTTTTAACAAGCATTGTTTTGCTTTTCATCATTGCAATCATTATTATTTCATTTATAACATCAAAAACCATAGTCGGTCCTATAAAGCAGATAACAGAGGTTGCAAACGAAATTGCAAAGGGCAATTTTGAGCATGAAATTAAATATAAATCCAAAAACGAATTGGGCATTCTTGCTGAAAGCTTCAATGAAATGAGACTGAGAGTTAAGTCCTCTATCGAAGAACAGAGCCTTGCAGATAAAAAGCAGAAAGAAATGATTGCCGGAATTGCTCACGATTTAAGAACACCGCTTACATCTGTAAAGGGATATCTTGAGGGGCTACGCGACGGCATTGCCGACACACCGGAAAAACGAGAAAGATATATGGACATCATATATTCCTCTACCTGTGACACGGAAAAAATGCTTGACGAGCTTTTAACCATTTCAAAATTAGAGCTTGGCTCTGTAACACTGAATTGCGAAAAGATTGCAGTTTCGGATTTTATCGACTATGCCCGGCAGATTGGCGAAGAGCTTGAAAAACAGAATTTTGATTTTGAAATTATTGATAAAACAAAAAGCTCTGTTATTTTAAACCTTGATACAGACAGCTTTTCCAGAGTTATAAACAATATCATTTCAAACAGCATTAAATACCGAAACAAAGATATAAGAGGAAAAATCAAAATAACGGTTTTTGAATATAAAAACACCATATTATTTGAAATTTCAGACAATGGAATGGGCGTTGATAAAGAAAGCCTGCCAAGAATTTTTGACACGCTTTACAGAGCAGACAAAGCGCGCACCAATGTTCGCAACGGCTCAGGCCTCGGACTCGCAATCTGCAAGCAGATTGTAGAAATGCACGGAGGTCTGATATGGGCACAGAGCGAGCTTGGAAAAGGGCTTTCCATTTTCATTTCACTTCCGATAACCGATAAAGCTTAACTGAAAGGACACAGGAGACTATGAAAAAGATTTTAATTATTGAGGATGATTTAAACATTCAGACACTTGAGAAGGATTATCTTGAAGCAAATTCCTTTTCTGTTAAAACCGCAAGCAACGGAACAGACGGATTGCAGCTTGCATTAAATGAAAATTTCGATTTGATTTTGCTTGATATTATGCTTCCGGGAATAGACGGATTGGAAATCTGCAGAAGAATCCGCGATGTTATTGATATCCCCATCCTGCTTGTAAGTGCAAAAAAAGAAGACCTTGACAAAATCAAGGGCCTTGGCTATGGAGCTGATGATTATATTGTTAAGCCATTTTCGCCCAGCGAGCTTGTTGCAAGAGTTATTGCACACATCAGCCGATATCAGCGGTTAACAGCCAAAAACGCACCGAAAGAAAAAGAGCAGAGTGCAGAACTTATAGAAATAGACAGCTTGAAGCTGGACGGAAAAGCACGCAGAGCATATGTTGGCGAAACAGAAATCATACTTACAAACAAAGAATTTGATTTACTCCATTTTCTTGCTGCCAGCCCTGATACGGTTTACAGCAAGGAAGAGCTTTTCAATAAAATATGGCAATATGACTCTATCGGCGAAACCTCAACCGTAACTGTTCATGTAAACAGAATACGCGATAAAATAAAGGAAGTAAACGACAGGCTTGATTATATTCACACCGTTTGGGGAAAGGGCTATCGTTTCAACAAATAATCCGATTGAGAAACAGATTATTCCTGTGTTTAACTTTCATGTTCTTGGATTACAAATATAATAAATATGATATTAAAAAAGTACCTGTGAAATTTCACAGGTACTTTTTATATACATTTCAAAACATCATAAATTCTATCAATAGTCGGAACATCGTCTCTGAGCTGCTGATTTTCAAACCAGCCCCAATTCATTCTGATTGCTTTCATTCCTGAGGACAAGGCACCCTCTATATCATTAACCGGATGATCTCCTACATAAACGCAATCTGCTGTATCAAGACCAAGCTTCTCGGCAGTGTATCTGAAAATTTCGGAACTTGGCTTTGCAAAGGGCAAATCTCCCGAAACAACAACGATATCACAATACGGCATAAGACCGCTTTCGCTCATTTTTCGATTCTGCAGAACAGATGGTCCGTTCGTTATAACACCGGTTTTCATTCCCATTCTTCTAAGCTCCTTTAAAAGTGGAACAGAATCAGGAAACACAACATTATAATAGCCGAAATTTTCATCATAATGATTGGCAAGAACCGTTTTCGACGGAGAATTCTTCCAGCCCCACAGCTCAATAAGGCTTTGATACCATCCTTCTCTGTTCACATAGCCGCCATTACCCGTTTCAACCATATCTTTTTTTCTTCTATTCTTTTCTTCTTCCGATAAATCAGGCAGAAATTCATCCATAAAGGCATCCATATATTTTTCAAATGCCGCAGTTCTGTCCTGCAAAGTTTCATCAAAATCAAACAATACTGCTTTTGTCATAATCAAGCTGTTCCCTCAGTTCATTAACATCCTTAAATGTTTTTTCAGGGCGAAGATAATCAATAAGCTCAACAGCCACCGTTTTGCCGTATAAATCGCCGCTGAAATCAAAAATATGCGTTTCCGACAGTGCCTTTTCAACTCTCCATGTTGGGCGCATACCGATATTGGTAAAGGATTTATATGTAACACCATCAATCATGGTACGGCTTTCATAAACGCCGAATTTAGGCACAATAAGCCCATCTGGCAAATGCTGATTAATGGTTGGAAATCCAACCGTTCTGCCTCTTTTATCGCCCTCTATAACTTCACTTTCAAATGTAAAATGATAGCCAAGCATTTCATTGGCATATCTTATTCTGCCCTCTTCAACTGCTTTTCTGATTCTGGTTGAGCTGATAGGCAGATTTTCAAATTCCTGAGCCTCAAGAATACGAACCCAGACATCCTTTTTTTCAAGATATTTTCTCATATCAAGAGCAGACCAGGACGCATTTTTTCCGAAGCGGAAATTAAATCCGCACAAAACTGCCTTTGCCCCAAATTTTTCTACAATGATTTTTTCAATAAATTCCTCACCCGAAAGATTTTTTATTTCATCAAAATCAGCAAAAACAGCATTAGGATAACGCTTTTCAAAAATACTTTTCTGCAAAAGAGAAAATTTATTGTTTACACAATAAATAACCGTATTTTCAGCACCCGTAACAACCGTTTTATGCGCTAGGTGCATACCGTCAAAATCGCCTATTGCAACCGCTTTTCTGTTTTTATAATCATAATTATTCATAATTTATTTTTCTGTATAGATTCGTTTAATTATAAGTTCTTCATTTACAGCCTGCCCTAACCCAAGAAACGCATCTTCCGGATTATATACTCTGTAAATCGCTTCATTGCTTAATTGTTTTTTTATTCTTGCCAAATCAAGAGAGCCTCCGTTTTTAAAACGAACACTCTGAGCCGGAGAAACCGTTATCTTATCATAAGCCGAAAGTGCCTGATCAAGCGGCAGAAGAATGTCATCAAAGCCGACATTTTCATCCTTTCTTCTCTGCAGTTCATCAAGAGTAATGCAGCTTTCCAGTGAAAAACCCATTGCACTTGTTCTTACAAGAGAGGTCATAACCGCACCGCAGCCAAGCTTTCGCCCTATATCATCAATAAGAGAACGAATATACGTACCCTTGGAGCAAAAAACATCAATCACATACTCGCCGTTCGTATTTCCGACAAGCTCCAGCTTTTTTATCTCAACTTCCCGTTCCTTACGTTCAACCTCTACACCCTGCCTTGCCAGCTCATAAAGCCGTTTTCCGTTTACCGAAACAGCAGAATACATAGGGGGCGTCTGCATAATCTTTCCTCTGAAAAAATTCAGCGTATTCAGAACATCGCTTTCGGAAGCATTAATCGCATACTCAGATGTAACATTTCCTGAAATATCAAGCGTATCCGTAGTTTTTCCCAGAACAAACGAGGCACGGTAGCCCTTATCGCTTTCAGGAAGAAAATCAAGAAATCGCGTTGCACCGCCTATCATAACAGGCAAAACACCCTCTGCCATAGGATCAAGCGTGCCTGTATGACCAATCTTTTTCTCTCTCAATATTCCGCGAAGCTTTGCACAGACGCCAAAGGAGGTTATATTCTGTTTTTTATTAATACAGATAATTCCGTTCATTCAACAAGCTCTCCGCATTTCTGAACAATACGTGCAACTGCCTCATCAACAGAGCAATCAAGCCTGCAGGCTGCAGCCTGCGGATGACCGCCGCCGCCGAAAAACTTAGCAAGCTCGGCAGCATTCACGGTTTCAAAGGTTCTGAAAGATGCCTTGCAGGTTCCATCAGGCTTTTCACGGATGGTAATACCGATTTCAACACCCTCTACCTGCCTTGTCAACGGAGCAAGAGCCTCTGTTTCCTGCTCATTAGAGCCGGAATCCTTATACATTTCCTGCGTAACCTTCATGATTGCAACCTTATCATTGCAATACAGCCTCATACTGTCAATAGCCAGCCTTTCCAAACGGGCATATGTTTTTGTTTTGGTTTCAAACATAACTCTGTTCACATAGCCGTTATCTGCACCGCATTCTAAAAGATCAGCGGCAATACGAAAGGTTGAAGCCGTTACAGACGCATAACGGAAGCAGCCTGTATCCGTTGAAATACCTGTAAAAAGGCAATTTGCAATATCCTTATCTATCGTTACACCAAGCTCTGTTATAACCTCATAAACCAGTTCACACGCTGATGCGGTTTCGCGCAGATAAAGATTTTCGGCATATTCCGTATTTGTTCCGTGATGATCAATGCAAAGATTAATTCTTCCGCTGTAGACATCTGCAAGGCTGCCTAAAAGATTTTCCGTTGCAACATCAACTGCTGCAATATAATTCTCTTTAAAATCCAAACAAGGCATACCATCATAAAGATAACGATATTTTGCGGGAATTTCATCAGCATTGATTACCCTTGCTTTTTTACCCATTTTAATCAGTGCACGGCAAAGCCCGAAGCCGCACCCTAAAGTATCTCCGTCAGGGTGGGAATGAGTAAGAATAAGAATATTATCCTGTTCCTTCAAAAGAGCCGCACATTTTTTAACATCAATTCTCATTTGACGCATCCTTTAATTTCTCGAAAATCTCCATACCCTTTTCGATTGAATCATCAGCAACAAAGGTTAATTCAGGAGCTTTTCTTAAGTGAAGATTATTACCAAGCGCACGGCGGATATACCCCTGAGCAGAAGCAAGCCCCTTACAGGCTGTTTTTGCTTCCTCAATTCCGCTCATTGCGCTTATATATACTTTGGCATAGCTTAAATCATTGGATACCGTTACGTTAACAACCGTAAGCATTTTTCCTGCAACACGAGGATCCTTAAGTTCCCGCATTAAGGAAATAATTTCACGCTTTATATCCTCTGAAATTCTATCAATATGAAATCCTGCCATATTAATTCACATAGCCTTTCTTATAAATGATTCCGTGTGAATCTGCACACTAATCTCTATATTCCTCAACAATATAACATTCAAGAACATCGCCGGGCTTGATATCATCCCAATTTTCAAGAGAAATACCGCATTCATAACCCGAAGATACTTCCTTCACATCATCTTTAAATCTTTTAAGATTCTTAATTGCTGTATCGGCAAGCTGCTTACCGTCTCTTACAACACGAACCTTTCCGTTTCTGCGGACATTACCGCTTGTAACAAGCGAGCCTGCAATAGAACCTACGCTTGAAAGCGTATACACCTCGCGAACCTCAACTGTACCGGTATCCACATTTCTGTATTTAACAGAGCGCATACCACGCATTGCGGATTCAATATCCTCTATTGCATCATAGATAATATCATACTGCTTGATTTCAATGCCATCTCTTGAGGCATTATCAGCCGCAATCTGCTCAACACCGGTTGCAAAGGCAACAATAATAGCATTTGAGGCATTGGCAAGCATAACATCGGAATCATTAACAGCGCCAACCGCACCATGAATAATCTTAACCCTTACCTCGTCATTTTCAATCTTGAGAAGCGACTGCTTAACCGCTTCAACAGAACCCTGAACATCAGCCTTAACAATAATATTAAGCTCTTTCATTTCGCCGTCTTCAATCGTTGAGAAGAGCGTATCAAGTGTAACCTTCTGATAAAGCTTGAATTCCTCTTCTTTTGCAAGAGCCTTACGCTGCTCAACAAGCTCTTTTGCAAGGCGCTCATTTGAAACAGCATTAAATTCATCACCGCTCATAGGTGCAGCATCAAGACCCATAATTTCAACAGGAACAGACGGACCAGCTTCGTCAATTCTGTTGCCCTTATAATCAGTCATCGCACGAACACGGCCTACTGCTGTACCGGCAACAACATAATCGCCGGAATGAAGCGTACCATTCTGAACAAGGAAGGTTGCAACAGGGCCTCTGCCCTTATCAATTTTCGCTTCAATAACAACACCCTTTGCAGAACGATTCGGATTTGCCTTAAGCTCTTCCATTTCAGATACAAGAACGATTGTTTCAAGAAGCTTATCAATACCCATTTTTGTTTTTGCAGAAACAGGAACGCATATTACATCTCCGCCCCATTCCTCAGGAACAAGGTTATGCTCCGTAAGCTGCTCCATAATTCTAGCAGGATTTGCACCCTCTTTATCCATTTTATTAATGGCAACGATAATTTCAATTTCAGCAGCCTTTGCATGGTTTATGGCTTCAATGGTCTGCGGCATAATACCGTCATCAGCAGCAACAACAAGCACTGCAACATCCGTTGCCATCGCCCCCCTTGCACGCATAGCTGTAAACGCAGCATGACCGGGTGTATCAAGGAATGTAATTTTCTGATCATTAACCTCAACCTGATAAGCACCGATTGCCTGTGTAATACCGCCTGCTTCTGTTGAAGTGACATCTGTATCACGGATAGCATCAAGAATAGAGGTTTTACCATGGTCAACATGGCCCATAACGCATACTACAGGAGGACGGGTAACTGCATTTTCATCATCCTCAACCTCTTCCTCAATAATACGCTCTTCAATCGTTACCTCAACCAGCTTTTCAACCTTTGCACCAAGCTCTGTTGCAACGATTTCGGCGGTATCATAATCAATAACTTCATTTACGGTTGCCATAACACCGAGCACCATAAGCTTTTTGATAACCTCAGTAGCCGTCATACGAAGAAGATTTGCAAGATCCCCTACTGTAATCTCATCCGGAACCTGAATCTTAATCTGCTGCTTCTTTCTCTGCTCAGCAATACGGGCAAGGCGCTGCTGCTCTGTTTCCTTTTTGGAACGTGCGTGCATACCCTGCGGCTTCTTTTTTCTGTACTGCTTTGATTTCTGATTCAGCTTTTGCTTTTTCTGATAATCGCCCATGGATGAAGCAGGGGCAATATCCTCATACTTCTGATTGTATTTTTCAAGATCAACCGTATTTACGCGGGTATCAATTCTGCGGGTTTCTCCCTTTGTTCTTGCCTGCGGGGTCTGATTGGCTTTTTTCTTTGCCTTTTCCTCTGCACGCTTTGCTGCCTGCTCTGCCATCTGAAGAATAGCGGCCTGACTTTCACGCTTTTTATCCTTTTCCGTTGCAGGCTTTTTAGGTTTAGCCTCTTTATTCTGTTTCTTTTCTTCTTTTTTTTCTGATTTTTTCTTTGAAGAATTAAAATAAGAATCTAAGGTTTTAACGCTGTTGTCAATTGTGATTTTATCAAAAAGAACATTCAGCTCATCCTCTTCAAGCA
>JAIDJS010000249.1 GCA_029052085.1 Eubacterium sp. | reverse complement strand
CGTAAGAGCGTCGGCAGCGTCAGACGTGTATAAGCGACAGATTGAAAGAATACGCTGGGCAAGGTTGAATTCGGTTGACCTTGTGGAAGAAAAATATTCAAAGGGGCAGGATATCGCCTTTTACGAAGGCACACCTCTTTTTGATTTTACGCTTACAAAAGGAACCTTTCTTCTGCTTTATCCTGAAGATGCGCATCTCCCCGGTCTTAGTGCGGATAAGGATGTTCATGTAAGAAAAATTGTTTTTAAGGTAATGGTATAGAAAGTAAAAACCACTGCATTGCAGTGGTTTTTTGTTATATATGTGCTTGTTTATTTAACGGCTTTCATAAATGTAATAAACTGTGCTTTGCCTTCTTCTGTTCTTTCAAACACGCCACACTGCTCTAAGATTGCTGCAAAGATAATGCCGATTTCTTTTTTCAGAATATCCATAGCATTTTCTTCGGTAATTTCATACTTTGCTTTAAGCATATCTGCCCATTCCTTATGCTTTTCAATACGCTCATCAGCCGAGATATTCGTGCCGTTTACAAGGGCATTTTTAAGAAGCTCCATTTCTGCCTTAAGACGGGCGGGAAGAACAGCAAGTCCCATAACCTCAATCAGACCTATGTTTTCTTTTTTGATATGATGATATTCGGGATGCGGATGATAAAATCCAAGCGGACATTCCTCGGTAGTAATGTTATTACGAAGAACAAGATCAAGCTCGTATGCGCTGTCGCGGAAACGGGCAATCGGGGTAATTGTATTATGCGGAGTGCCGTCTGTTTCGGCAAAAATAAATGCTTCCTTATCTGTATAAGTACGCCATGTTGTTAAAATTTTATCCGCAAGCTCACAAATTCGCTCTGTATTTTCGGAACGAAGACGGATAACGGACATCGGCCATTTAACAATACCTGCCTCTACATCATCAAATCCTTCAAATTCAAACGCTGTTTCAACAGGCGCCTTTGCCATAGCAAAAGTGTAATGGCCGCCCTGGAAATGCTCGTGTGTCAAAATAGAACCGCCTACGATAGGTAAATCTGCATTTGAGCCAACAAAATAATGCGGGAAAAGCTTAACAAAATCAAACAGCTTGCCGAAAACACTTTTATCTATTTTCATCGGAGTATGCTCTCCGTTAAAAACAATGCAATGCTCGTTGTAATAAACATAAGGAGAATACTGTAAAAACCAATCAGAGTTATTGATTTTGATTGGAATAATGCGGTGATTCTGTCTTGCCGGATGATTTACTCTTCCGGCATAGCCCTCGTTTTCGCGGCAAAGCTGGCATTTTGGATAAGCACTCTGCTTCATACTTAACGCAGCAGCAATTGCCTTCGGATCCTTTTCAGGCTTGGAAAGATTGATTGTAATATCAATGTCGCCGTAATCTGTTGAGGTAATCCATTTCATATCATTTTTAATTCTGTATTCTCTTATGTAATCACTCTTGCGGCTGAGATTGTAGTAATAATCCGTAGCAGCCTCAGGGCTTTCTGCATATTTTAAGTTAAACTCGCGGATAACCTCTGATGGTCTTGGAGTAAGCAGCCCCATAATTTTTGTATCAAATAAATCCCTGTAAACAACGGAATTTTCACACAAACCGTTTTCGCAGGCGTAATCCAGAATAACTTCTAAGATTTCCTTTAACTCATATTCGCCGTTGATCGGCTCTTCTTCAAAGCTGTCTAACTGCAAAGCCTCCAACAAACGGTTTACAGCATAAATCTTATCTTCCTTTTCAATTAATGTTTCCTTTTCGGCATATTGCACCAATGCCCCGATTGCCTCATAAATATTCATATCTATGCCCTTTCCATATTGTATTCTATTAAATATTATAC
>JAIDJS010000248.1 GCA_029052085.1 Eubacterium sp. | reverse complement strand
ATATAAACAAGCAAACCAAACCAACGGGCAATTGGCCTATCAAGATTTAAGGAGGTGGAAATATGCCGTTATATATTGATAATGAGTTAATGCCTGAGCCTGCACTTAAGGGTATTTCTTTCAGTAATGAAAAGATATGGTCTGCAAGTACAGGCAGATCAACATCGGGCAGAATGAACGGCAGTATTGTTGCAAGAAAGAAAACAAGAAACCTTCAGTTTCCGCCTCTTACACTTGCCGAGCTGAATAAGCTGAATAATGTTATTGATTCCAAAACCGAATGGCATACAATCCGATATACGGATGCAGCAGGCAATACAATTTTTAATTTTGAATGTTATTTCGGAACACCTACATATAACGCTTACTCTGCTGCAAAAAATTACCGTTATTTTACGGATTACAAGGTTGATGCAATTGAACGTTAAGGAGGAATATACTCTTGATTAAAGTTTCTGATACATTAAGGGCACTGCTCAATTCGGGCAGTGCTCCTGCACCGAAAATCAAAATAAAAACAGGTGCTTACATATTCGGTTATGATGATGAAACGGATTCTAACAATCCTGTTGAGCAGAATAATATTCTGTCTTTGTCTGTTCATTATGTAGGTGCTTCGGATGATTATCCACTCGGTTCTGCAAATTCAAATTATATTGATGTTGAATTATGGAATGTTGATAAAGATATTATCTTTCAGGGAAAAGAAGCAAAGGTGTATATCGGCTATGAGGTTGACGGCCTTGTTGAATGGGTAAATGCAGGTGCTTTCTTTCCCGAAAAGCCTGCACGCTCAGGGCAGATTACCTCATTTACTGCGTATGACAGGATGAAAACATTAACGGATTTATATATTCCAACACTTGACGAAAATTCAGAGCATACCATTTTGGCTTATCTTGCAGATATTGCAAATCAATTCGGATTTTATTTCAAATCTGCTTCATTCCCGTTGCTGTCAAAAACACTGAAAACCTCTTTGTTTATTTCATCAACAACGGATGATGAAACAGGCAAGGTAAAATACATAGGCAATACTGCTCAGGATTGTATTGCTTATCTTGCGGGAGCAGCAGGCTGTAATGCCATGTTCAACAGAAATGATGAACTGCAGCTTTATCAGTTTACCAACACGAATTATGAGATTACAGACGATAATACAAATAATCCGTCTGTTTCAGAAACAGATAACCGCATATGTTTCATAGCGAATGATAACGATAAAAGGGTATTGCTTTCTCCGCAATCATCAGATGATTGGCAGGGGAATACAGGTATTAATATTGAAAATCCTTTCATAGAAACACAGGCTCATTTGGATTCCGTATTTTCAGAAATATCAGGAACAAGTGAGCCTTTTTCATATCGTGTTATAAGTTTGGGGCATCTTGCGGGCGATATTACGCTGGAGTGCTTTGATGTTTTCAAATATACCGATATGAACGGAAATAACTATAAACTGCCTGTTATGAAGCTGGATTATACATATGACGGCGGTTTGATATGTAATATTTCGTCAGTAGGTAAAACCGAAAAGGAAGCGCAGAATGAGCCGTCAACGCTTGATACAATAAATTCAAAACTTTCATCGGCAGTGCAGGCCATAGGCAATATCAATTCAACGCTGTCCGAATTCCGTACAAGCTATACGGAATTGATACAAAGCTCGCAGAGTATTATTATGCAGGCCGTTGAGGAATGTGCCAAAACAAAAGATTTGGAAGCATTAAAGGAAACTGTATCGGCTCAGCTTGAAATTACTGCAGCAGGCATAAATATGAATTTTACGGAGCTTCAGGAAAAGGTCAATAAGGATACAGCAGGTGCCAATGAACAGCTTAATGTAATCAATAAATATATCCATTTCAATAACGGAACGATTGAAATCGGCGAGCAGGGGAATATTACCGATTTAACAATGAATAATGAGGAATTCTCAATAAACCGAAACGGAGAAGCTAAGGCATATATGAACAGTGACGGTTTTAATATTGACAGTATCTTGGCTCAGAAAAAGCTTGCTGTCGGCAATTTTGCTTTTATTCCCCGAAGCAGCGGAAATCTCAGCTTAAAAAAAATAAGGTAGGTGTTAACATGGCAGAAAGCGGAATATTAAAAAAATCCTATGAAAATGATAAGTACATACTTGAAATTGAATATGAGGTTACTAAAACCGACAGCAACAATTATTTTAAAGAGGTAACTTGGGGTGCCTTTTTCACTAATAATTCAGAGGAAGATATAATTGCTAAAAGTGATACTATTTCCTGCAAGCATTTCGGTGTCAACTATTATGACAGCATTAATTCTTCCATGTCGCGAACCTTTCCTGCCGGAATGCGAACTGCTATAGAAAGAAACGGGCTTACACATACAACAAAATATACGGATAAGGTTTATTTTGATGTGTACGGCAGAGCTGCTCCGTCAATTGATTATATTATTTCAATCGGCAGAAAAGTAGATGGTACATTTTATGACAGCTTTCGTCTGAATGAAGCAATCTTTCTTGAACCGTTTGATAAAATTATAACTGCCGTTTTAAGCCGAAGCGATGCAGAAATAGGCGGAAGTATACACATCACAACCACAAATAAGCCAAAATGTTCTTGCGCACTGTCTTTAAAACTGAATGGTTTAACTGAATCTATACCCTTGGGCGACACAGTCGGCGAAACAAAAACTGTTACCCGTTGGAAAATTCCCGAAAGCTTTGCCAGTGTTATTAATCCAACCTCTAAAATCGGTGTTGCTACGCTTGAATGTAGAACATATGATACCGAAACGAACATATTAATTGGCAGTAAGTCATATTTGGTGACCCTGCGTATGCCGGAAAGCGATAAGCCTTCAATCCAAACCAAAATTTCAGCTGTAAGTGATGTAACGGGAGCGGACTTGAAAAATGTTTATCTTGCAGGTTTTGTTCATTTTGAAATTACGAATACAGTAACACCTAAAAATGATGCAACCGTTCAGTCCATAAACACAATTTTTTATGGTCAGACCTATCCCGGTGAAACAAGCTTTTTTGAAGCGGATAATCATGCAATCAATACAGTAATAACGAATACTATTCCGAAAACAGCGGGCGGCTCTATTCCTGTAACTGTCAAGACAGCAGACAGCCGAGGTCTTACCAATGAAACAAGGTCATATGTTGAAATTACACCATATCAAATTCCAAAGATATCAAGCTTTGCAGTGCATCGCTGTTTAAAAAACGGCACGCTTGATGATGAGGGAGATTGCTGCCTTGTTGAATACACTTTTGCCATTGACGGTCTTATGGACAACGGTGCTTATCGAAACTGGATAACCAATGCTTCTGTTGGCGTTTATGAAAGCGGTGTCAGAAATGTTCTGAATGCAACACCTATAAAGGAATATCCGATAAGCTGTAATGGCAAACAGACCTTCAGCGGTAAAACAATTATTCCTGAACTGAATACCGAAGAATGCTTTACGATAATGTGGCTTCTTCGTGACAGGGTAACCTTTGTCTATGAAACAATGCCGTTATCAACCGCTTTTACACTGATGGATTTTCTCAAAGACGGAACGGGAATGGCATTCGGAAAGGTTGCAGAAAAACCCTATTTAATTGAATTCAATATTCCTGTTCAGTTTAATAAAAATTTTATGCCCACTGCCGAATGGGTAAATGAAAACACAGTAAATACCATTAATGCGTATCTTGGGTATGATGGCGAAAAGGACATCCTCGGTTTACAGGTCGATTATGAAAACAAGAGGTTTACAAGACTTGCCGGAGCCGTCGGTCTGAATGCAGGGGCGGATTTTGACAAATTTAATATGTTTGGCGGAAGAAAGCGATGCAATGTTAAACCGGACGGAACCATAACTGCGTTTTACGGAGATGCTGATTATTCGGATGCCGATGTAAATGTGCAGGCAATGGTTTATCAGCCTGCTTTTTATTATAAGGTTGTTCCGATTAAAATGGATAAAAACACGGACGGGCTTGGATATCATATAAGAAAAGCAAACTATTATGTTTCAGATGTTCCTAAAGCAGGCTTTAAGCTTCATCCTGCCTTTTATGATGAAAACGGCAATGCCGTTGAATATATTCTGTTTTCAGCCTATGAGGGTGTGTATTTTAAGGATTATCTGCCCAATAGCAGCAAAGCACGCTATATTACCGATGCTTTGAATACAGATACGGAAACCAATCTTGAAAAGGATTGTATTTTATCATATGGCGACGGAAAGCCCATTTCAGGACTGTATAAAAATATAACATTAAGCAATGCCGAAAAGCTTTGCAGCAATTTCGGAAAAGGCTGGCACTGTGAAACGATAAAAACGCTTTCTGCAAATCAGATGCTTATGATGATTGAATTCGGAATGATGAATATGCAGAACGCAATAAATAAGGGTATTGTAAATATTGAAGAGGTAGCCAATGCCAATTGTGCAGGAAATACCGGCTCAACAAGAAACCGTGGCAATGCAACCGGCACAACCGCAGGAACAGCATTCCGTTTTAATTCTGAAATCGAACCTGTTACATATACCGAGGACGGCAAAAAATCAATAACCTACAGAGGTATAGAAAATCCTTGGGGGAATATATGGAAGATGATAAACGGTATCAATGTCTGGGGAAACGGAGAAATGGCAGGCGGAGAACCATACATTGCAGATGATTTCCATTTTGTAACCCTGAAGCACAGTGATAATTACAAAGCAGTTGGTTTCACTGTTGCAAACGGGAACGGCTATATCAATGCAATGGGCTATGGAAAAGAGGAATACGATTGGCTTTTTATTGCCTCGCAGATAGGCGGAAACTCTGCTTTGCCTGTAGGGGATTATTTTAATGCAGTTTCTGATTTAAACGGTGCAAAGGCTGCTACATTCGGCGGTCGCTGGACACACAATACAATGGCAGGTCCGTTCCTGTTCAACTTTACAGATACAGGAAACAGCAGAACCCGAAACTTCGGATGCCGAACGGTATATATTCCGACAGCAGTAGGATAAGGAGGCATTACAATGATAGATTACGGAAAAGTACAAAGCACAATCAAGCCAAAAGAAACGGAAATTGACGAGTATTCTGTATGGGTAAATGAAGATGTCAGGGAAATAACAGTAGCTGATGAAAATGGCTCTCATACGGAATATGAATATAATCAGACACAATACGGCAAAGACGAATACATATTGATGTTATCTGAGAACAATAAAAACCTTGCAAATATGCTCACAGATACACAGCTCGCTCTTTGCGACGTTTATGAAATGATGGAGGGATAGCTATGCCTAAGGTTTATGCAGACCTTATCAGAAAGGGTAAGAAAACAATTGATGAAGTACCTGAAAAGCTGAGAGAACAGGTCAGGGTGCTTCTTGAAGGTGGTGATGATAAGTGAACACGGCAGTGATTGCGGTAATTATAAGTGCAGCAGGGCTTCTGATAGCCTTTGTTTCTCTTTTGCACAACAGCAAAAAGGAGAATAAGGATGAGGGCAAGGATAAAGGCTCTATGATGTCCGATATAGGCTATATCAAAGCAGGTGTTGATGATTTGAAGCGTGATACGAAGGATAATTCAAAACGAATCAATGTCCTTATTGAGCGTATTTCACGCAACGAGGAAAGCACCAAGCAGGCACATAAACGAATTGATGAAGTGAATAAAAAGATAAAAGAACAATAAAAAAGCACCGCCGAAGGGCAGTGCTGTTGACATAGAAAACGGAATTATGTATAATTCTAATGGTAGATAAAGGAAACTATCGAATACGGTAGGCGGCGAAATCTTGCCCCCCAAGGGGGTGTTGCTTATGGATTCCAATGCGTTTGTTATTATTTTTATGATACTTGCCATAGGTTACATACTTGCAATAAAACAGAAATAGCCGCCCCGTCCTGAGAAAACGAGCGGCTATCTGCTAATCATTCAGGGCATCGCCGTCTATCCGACAAGCCCTTTATCTGCTTTTATATTATCATATGATTCCGAATTTGTCAACAGCACCGCAAGGCGCTGTTTTTTTATATTAAATTTTACGGAGGAATCAAAAATGAAAAATATAAAATGGACTAAAGAAACAACCAAAAGAGTATTCAAAACATTTATTCAGGCAGCCCTTGCCTATATGGCTATGAATATTGCCGGTGTGGATTTCACAGGCGACAGGGATATGGTAAAAACCGCTTTAATTGGTCTTGCGCTTTCTTCTATCTCTGCCGGTATTGCAGCGCTTATGAATTTGCAGTCGCCTGCAGAGCCTGAACAGCTCGGCGGAGCTTCTGCTCTTACCTTTGAAGCGTGGATAAAGAAATATCTCGGCAAGAAAACGGATTATGACGGTGTGTACGGCGTTCAGTGTGTGGATTTGATTGACTGCTATATAGATAAGTGCCTTGGGCTTAAAAAAGGCTTCTGGGGCAATGCGAAGAACTGGTGGACAGACAGAAGCAAAAGCACATGGCTCAAAAATAACTTTGAATTTATCACACCGAAATACAAAAACGGAGAGCTGAAAGCAGGGGATATCGGTATCCGAACAAGCGGTACATACGGGCATATCTTCATTGTGGCAGAGCCATCGGCAAACGGTCAGTTCAAATATTATGACCAGAACGCAGCAGGTAAGCATGAAGCTATGACCTTAAGAACAAAGGCGTTCACAAGTGCAAACGTAAATGGAATTCTCAGACCGAAGAACCAGACACCGTTTAAAACAGAAAAAAAGCCTGCAGCAAGCTCTTTCAAAAAGGGCGATGTTGTAACCTTAACAACCAATGTAAACGTAAGAACAGGTGCAGGCACGAACTATGCACAGAAGAAGGTATCACAGCTTACCAAGGACGGTAGAAAGAATGCCACTTCAAAGCTGCCCTTTGCCAAGGCTACGCTTAAAACAGGCACAAAGGTAACCATTCAGTCCGTCAAAACAGTCGATTCCGATATCTGGGCACAAATCCCTTCAGGCTGGATTTGCTTAAGGTATAATGGTAAGAATTATGTAAAGTAACCTTGCGAAAAAGTAAATAAAGTATATGATATAGCCCCTGCTTCCTAATTGCTTTTAGGTTGCAGGGGCTTTTTGTTTAGTGTGCAGTAAGTGTGCAATGCGACAGATTTTTGTAATATTGTTAAAATATGCAATGATATTAAAAAATATAAAAAACATAGTATTTATGCGGTTTACAGTATTCTTGAAATAAGAAGAGGACAGGTTAAAAACCTGTCCTTTTTGGTCGAGGTGACAAGATTCGAACTTGCGGCCCCCACGTCCCGAACGTGGTGCTCTACCAAACTGAGCCACACCTCGATAACTTTAGCAGAAATATTATTACATATTTTTGTGAATTTTGCAATAGTTATTTTCATTTTATTATTAAAAACGGAGGAATTTTTATATTCCTCCGTTTAATTGGCATAATTTTTTATATTAATACCTGTTTTTCAGCGGGTTTTCCTTCTGCAATTTTTTTGCCGTTTTTATATGAGGATAAAACAACCGCATTATGAT
Organism: Eubacterium sp.; assembly: GCA_029052085.1. Classification (GTDB taxonomy): domain Bacteria; phylum Bacillota; class Clostridia; order Oscillospirales; family Acutalibacteraceae; genus Eubacterium_R. The sequence goes on along the minus strand of JAIDJS010000248.1, from coordinate 10,811 downwards.
TCAGTGCATCATAATAATTTTTTGCATCAAGAACAACGAAGCTTGCCGGTCTGTTTTCTTTAATTCCGTATCTTTCGCCGAGGTTAAGTGTTTTTGCTGCATTGGTTGTAACGAACTTGTATGAATTCATAATATCATCATAGCCCATAAGCTGACAGACATGAAGCCCAAGGAAAACGGCATCCCTCATACTGCCTGTTCCCATTGGATACCATGGGTCAAATATATCATCATTACCGAAGGAAACATTAATTCCTGCTTCCGTAAGTTCTTTTACCCGGGTAATGCCCCTTCGTTTCGGATAGGTATCCATTCTGCCCTGAAGATGCGTATTGACAAGCGGATTTGAAACAAAGTTTATTTTACTCATTTTAAGGAGTCTCATAAGCCTTGTAACATAGGCATTGTTGTATGAGTGCATAGCCGTTGTATGGCTTGCAGTTACCTTATCAAAAAGCTCAAGTTCAAGCGCTCTTGCAGCAACGGTTTCAAGCCCTCTGGAAGCCTCGTCATCTATTTCATCGCAGTGGACATCAACAAGCCGGTCATAATCTGCCGCAAGCTGCAATGCAAAGTTTAAGGAATCAACACTGTATTCTCTTGTAAATTCAAAGTGTGGAATTGCGCCGACAACATCAGCCCCCATTTTAACAGCATCAATCATAAGCTGTTTGCCGTTCGGAAAGCTGAGAATACCATCCTGCGGAAAAGCAACAATCTGGATTTCCATAATATCCTTAAGCTCTTCACGAAGCTCCAGCATCGTTTCCATTGCAATCAATGTAGGATCTGTTACATCAACGTGAGTACGTACAAACTGAACACCGTTTGCTGCCTGCATTCTGACAACCCTGCGAACACGTTCTTTTATGTCTGCTTTCGTAAGCTTGTCCTTGCGTTTGCCCCAGCATTCAATTCCCTCAAAAAGAGTGCCTGATTTATTCCAGCAGGGATCGCCTGCAGTAAGGCATGTATCAAGATGAACATGAGATTCTATAAACGGAGGAAGAACAAGTTTTGCATCTAAATCAATAATCTCTTCATTCGGCAAGGCTTCAATGTTTTCGCCTATTAAATCAAATTTACCGTCTAATACACGAAAATCACAAAGCTTTTCGGAATTTTCTATATAAGCATTTTTGAATAACATAACAGATTACCTCTTATTTTTTTCTTGCCTTTGAAATTGCAAAGAATATTAAGTAAACAACAAGGGCAGCTGCCATAGCATTTATGGAAGCAATTCCCCATTTAACAAGATTTCCTACTACTGCTCCAAGGATAACACCGAGAACGGATCCGATATTGAGCTTGTTTGCAACAACAGCATCTTCCTTATAGTTTTCTTTATTGAGGAAGAAATCTATCATAATAATTGCACCGACAGGAGGAAGCGTTGCGTTGAGAATATTAAGAAACGGAATGAAATTATTGTAAAGCCATAATGCTGTTACGGTTCCGATAATGCCTGCAACAATAACCATGGGACGCTTGCGTATTTTTGTAATGTTTGAAAGGCCCAAGCCTGATGTATAAAGTGCGTTATCATTGGTTGTCCAGATATTTGCGCCTAAAACGATAAGTGCAGGAACAAGAAGACCCTGTGAAATCATAACATAAAAAATGTCGTCCTTGCCGGTAAATGCGCCGCCTACTGCACCGAAGGCAAACATTAAAATATTTCCGATAAAGAAAGCAATAACAGTTGTAATAATAGCAATCTTATTAGATTTAGCAAACCGTGTAAAGTTCGGCGTTGCCGTACCTCCGCTTACGAAAGAACCGATAACAAGTCCTACTCCTGCAAAAATACTCAGCTCACCTGAATTTTTTGCAAAGATTGCTATTAAACCGCCGCCGTCGTTTGTGGCTGTTACCATTGAATAAATGCCAAGGGCAGCAATTAACGGAACCGAAATATAGCTTACGATTTCAAGACCTTTTACGCCGAAATATGCAGATGCTGTCATACATATACCTGCTGCGGCAATGAGCCATAATGGATTGATATTTAAAACCTCGGCAGCAGGCACTGCAAACATTGCTACGCCAACACCAAACCAGCCTATCTGCGTAAATGTAATAAGTGCAGACGGAAGGAATGATCCGAGCTTTCCAAAGGAGCGCTGTGCAAGCAAATCAAGTGACATACCGGTTTTGCTTCCGATGTAGCCAAGAATTCCTGTGTATGCACTGAGAATAACGCTTCCGATTAAAACGGCAAGCGCAAATCCTTTGAAATCAAGTCCGTTTCCAAGCTTTGCGCCAACAGACATGCTGGCTGAAAAGAATGTAAATCCAAGCATAATGAAAAACATCGGCCAGAATTTTTTTCTGTTTGATTTCGGAACTGCTTCTAATGAATAATCGGAATCAGTGTGTTTTTTTGTTTCGGTTGTTTCCATGGTTTAATCTCCTCTTCAAAATGATTTGTTTTATTTCAAAAATAAAGGCACGGTAAAAATACCATGCCTTTATTTATCAAGCTTTGCTTTTTAAAGCTTTTACTCTTATAAATCTGCCGAGTAAAATCAGAAGAATAGGTGCAGCAAATGAAATGGCATATCCTAAATAAAGCGTGTATTCAGGTGCGTCAATAGGAAGACAGGTCTGAATATTAAAAAAGTAGCTTGAAAATACGGTTGCGATATACGCACAGATGGAATTATCGAATGTGAATGCAATAATCCAAAAAACAAGCCCTGCAACAACGGCTGCAATAGCTAAAAACATACCCTTTTTACCCTCTCTTCCAATTGTAAGAAAGCCTGCTGAAAGGCTTCCGATAATAAGAAGAGCAATATTCAGGCTGATAACAGGAGCGGCACCCTGATTGAATACCTGCCAGCAAAGAAAGGCAAGAAGGCTGCATACAATATAAATAATTGCCGGCAGTAAGAAATGAACGGCTTTAATAACTTTTTTCATCTTAGTTATCCTCTCAGATTAATTTATATCTAATATAGTATATTAAACAAGCCGATTTGTCAACAGAGAGATAAAGTTAAAGTTGCATAAAAAATATTTCTCTTTTTTTGTCAATTTTTATATTTTACCACTTTAAAAAGCCAAATGCGTTTGGTATAATATTTTTTATCGGAGCAGAGCAACGATGAGAAAAGGTTACAAGGTTTTCGATAGGGTATTGATGTAAATACGATAGAGATTCCTGTAATAAAACAAACTAAATATTTTAGGAGGATGTTTATGGGCGGTTTTTTTGCAGCAGCATCTAAAGACGATTGTGTTTTTGATTTGTTCTTTGGTGTTGACTATCATTCCCACCTTGGTACAAGGCGTGCCGGAATGGCAGTTTACAGTGAAGAGGATGGCTTTGACAAGGCGATTCATAATATTGAAAATGCACCGTTCAGAACGAAATTCACAAAAGAATCGAATTCAATGAAGGGAACTCTCGGAATCGGCTGTATTTCGGATTTTGAGGCTCAGCCTATTCTGGTTCGTTCTCATCATGGAACTTTTGCGATTACAACAGTTGGTAAAATCAACAATGCGGATGAAATAGTTGATGAAATTATTAAAACCAACACGCATTTTTTTGAAATGCAAAACGGAGAAATAAACCCAACAGAGCTTGTTGCTGCCATTATTAATCAAAAAGACAATTTCGTTGAGGGTATTCAATATGCTCAGGAAATTATCCAAGGCTCAATGAGTATGCTTATTCTTACGCCGAAGGGCATTTATGCTGCAAGGGATAAAATGGGCAGAACCCCGATTGTTGCCGGTAAAAAGGGCAATGAAGGCTATTGCTTCAGCTTTGAAAGCTTTGCCTATCTTAATCTTGGGTACGCGGATTATAAGGAACTTGGCCCCGGTGAAATTGCCGTTATGAATTCCGATGGAATAAAAACGATTGTTCATCCGGGTAAGGATATGAAAATCTGTACCTTCCTTTGGATTTATTATGGTTATCCGTCCTCATCCTATGAGGGAATCAGCGTTGAAAAAATGCGCTATAACTGTGGACAGGCTCTTGCACGCAGAGATAATGTCAAGCCTGATATTGTTGCCGGTGTTCCCGATTCGGGAATTGCGCATGCTATCGGTTATGCAAATGAATCAGGTGTTCCTTTTTCAAGACCCTTTGTTAAATATACACCGACATGGCCCCGCTCATTTATGCCTACGCATCAGAGCAAAAGAGATCTTATTGCAAAGATGAAGCTGATTCCGATCCATGATCTGATTGAGGGCAAAAGCCTTCTTCTTATTGATGATTCTATTGTCAGAGGAACACAGCTTCGTGAAACAACGGAATTTCTTTATTCAAGCGGTGCCAAAGAGGTTCATATCCGTCCTGCCTGCCCTCCGTTGTTTTATGGCTGTAAATATCTTAATTTTTCCCGTTCAACTTCGGAAATGGAACTGATTACCCGCCGTGTTATTCAGGAATTTGAGGGCGACAATGTAAGCAATGAGGTTATTCAGGAATATACGGATCCGGATAGTGAAAAGTATCAGAAAATGATAAACAGAATATGTGAAAAGCTTCATTTTACATCTCTTCGTTATCATCGTCTTGATGATATGATTGAATCTGTCGGAATTGATCCGAATAAGCTTTGTACATATTGCTGGAACGGTAAAGAATAATATATAAAAAATGCTTCCTCTTTTGAGGAAGCATTTTTATTGTATGCCAAAACCACGCGTTTGACGCGTGGCTGGTTTTTTTCAGATTATTTTGTTATTACAAAAAGTGCATTTTCACTAAGGATTTGCATCTTGGCGTTCTTAAGCAGGCAAACGAAGCATTCTTTGCCGATTTTTTCGTAGTTAGCTTTAAGAATTCTAGCGGAAATGGTTTTGTTGAAAGCATTGATAAGCGGACCCATGCAGAATGCAGTAATAATTGTGCCTATTCCGATGTTTTTTATATCTGAAAAATTTCCGCTGAATACAGCAGCAATTCCGCCGCTTACTGCTAAGCCGATAAGAATAACGGTTATATCTGTTATAACTCTGACCCATTTGTGTGAAAGTTTAATTCCTCGGCTGAGCATAAAGCCTACTGCGTCATAAGGGCCTACGCCGACATTTGCTGTAAAGAAAAGCGAACAGGCGAAGCAAAGTGTTACAAGACCTATTATTAAAAGCAGTATTCTGACAGACATTGTGTAATTCTGTTCCACAAGCGGCTGAAACATATTCTGGAAGAATTCGCAGGTGTATCCGCAGCCTATCATATTTATTACTGTGCCTATTCCGACCAGTCCTCTGTGAGCAACCAATATCACATAAAGAAGAATGATTCCGTTAACCAGCATCTGGTATGTTCCGAAGCTGATGTTTAAGGCGGAAGCAACGCTCATATTCATTGATGTGAACGGATCTACGCCGAACCCGGAAACAGAGAAAAGAGATATTCCGAAGCCCATGATTATGATGCTGAAAAATGAAATTACAACTCTTTTCATCATATTTTTTTGATTAAACATATCTTTTAAATATCCAAGAATTTCTTGCTGAATTTTTTTCATGGCAGCCTCCGAGATATAATTGTTTTTCTTAAATCGACACTATTATATTCAACAAATTTAAAAATTCAAGATATTTATGCAACTTTCCCTGTGATTAACATAATAAACAATTATTGATTAATACTTTTGTACAATCTGCATAAAACACTGCCCAAATATATTTGCAATAAAAAATGAAAAAAGCTACCGAGGGTACGGCAGCTTTTTCCAAAGGGGTAAAAATTTATGTGAAAGCCAAAGGCTTTTCAACAAAGCGTTGTTTGCTTTGTTGCTTTTATTATATCCGTTGTATGAAAAAAGTCAATATATTTGTGCAAGTTTCTATTTTTTGAATATTTATATAAAAAAATATCGCTGATTTTTGTATAAATTTAATAAATTATCAAGCAATTCTCTGTGCAATAAAAAGAAATCCCATATCTTATATATTTAAAAACGGATACGGGATTTTATACTTTATTCCATTTGTTTTCCTAAGAATGCAGCTGCAACCTGAATCAGCTTAATATCTGTTTCTGACGGCGGTTCGTTTGATTCGTCCTCAATCAAAGCAACTGCACCGGAAACGTCCCCTCCGTATATGATAGGATATATAACATTTGCCTTTCTGCTGAAGCCCTCAATAGCATTTATGGCGGGAACATCGTTGGTTCTTATGTGAATTGCTCTGTTCTCCATAAGTTCTTCAACATTTTTTGTGATTCGCCTTTCAAGTATTTCCCTTTTGCTTATTCCCGAAGCAGCAATAACATGGTCGTTGTCCATAATTGCAATCGGCAGTCCGCCGCTTTTGTGCAAAACCTCTGCATATTGGCTTGCAAAGTTTGACAGCTCTCCGATTGGGGAATATTTTTTAAAGATAACCTCGCCCTCTGCATCTGTAAATATTTCAAGCGGATCTCCCTCTCTTATACGAAAAGAGCGTCTGATTTCTTTTGGAATAACAATTCTTCCCAAATCATCAATTCGTCTGACTATTCCTGTTGCCTTCATATTGAATTCTCCCTTAAAATGTAATTTTCTCTGTAATATTTTGCACAGAAAGAGGAAATGTATACGAAAGAATTGATGTATTTTTTTGGAAATTATTTTTTTATCTGAAAAAATAAAATAGGCTTTATTTTATATACAAAATGTGCTAATATGTATGAGTATTTTAGTTAAGGAGGGTTATATATGCGTTATATTTATGAAACACATTGTCATACAGGCTGTACCTCCCGCTGCGGCAGAGTTGCTCCCGAAGAAATCGTAAGGCTTTACAAGGAAAAAGGGTATAACGGAATCGTTGTAACGGATCATTATAGCCCTATGACGTTTATTCCAAACTGGAACCCTCAGAGGCAGATTGATTTTTATTTGGAGGGCTACAGGCGGATGAAGGCTGCTGCAGATGAGGATTTTACGGTTCTTCTTGGAATGGAACTTCGCCATTATGCAGACGGAAATGATTACCTGATTTACGGCATAACCGAAGAATTCCTTTATAATGCGGGAAATCTTATGATGTGCGGTATGAAAAAAATGAGAAAATTCTGTGATAAAAACGGTTTTCTTCTTTATCAGGCGCATCCCTATCGTCCTTATATAACACGTAAGGGGATAAAATATCTTGACGGAATTGAGGTATATAACGGAAAATGCTCTGAAAAAGAAAACGAAAAATCACGTCTTTTGGCAGAAAAGCTTGGTAAACTCAAAATTGGCGGCTCTGATTTTCACGTTGTAAAAAACCTTGCAAAGGGTGGCATAATTACTGAAAAAGCAATTAAAACCAATTCTGATTTAGTACAAATATTGAAAAACGAAGAGTTTACTATTGTAAAAAATAAATAGTTAATATATAATTTTAAAAATAAAAAAACCGTATCATAAATAAGATACGGTTTTTTACATAAAATACATTATTAATGGAGATTTGGAGATGATTTATAATGTATAAAATTGTTGAAAAGAAAAAACTTAATTCTTCTGTAACGAAAATGGTTATTGAAGCACCCTTTGTTGCAAAAAAAGCAGAACCGGGTCAGTTTGTTATTCTTCGCGTTGATGAAAAGGGCGAAAGAGTTCCGTTTACGATTGCTGATTTTGACAGAGAGGCGGAAACAGTAACTATTATTTTCCAGATTGTCGGCGCTGAAACGGCTCTTCTTGACGAAAAGAATGAGGGCGAATATATTGAAGATTTTGTAGGACCTCTCGGAAATGCAACAAAAACAGAGGGGTATAAAAAGGTTGCCGTAATCGGCGGCGGTGTGGGATCGGCCATTGCATATCCCGTTGCCAAAAAATTCTTTAATAACGGAACAGAGGTTCATTCGGTTATTGGTTTCAGAAACAAGGATATTGTTATTCTGGAGGATGAATTCAGAGCTGTTTCAGATAAATATATTCTTGTTACGGATGACGGCTCAGCAGGCGAAAAGGGCTTTGTAACCGATGCGCTTAAAAAGCTTATCGAAAACGGAGAAAATTATGATCTTGTTATCGCAATCGGTCCGTTGCCTATGATGAAATTTGTATCCCTTTTAACAAAGGAGTACGGAATTAAAACGGTTGTTTCCATGAATCCTATTATGGTAGATGGAACAGGAATGTGCGGCGGATGCCGTTTAACTGTTGGCGGCGAAACAAAGTTTGCCTGTGTTGACGGTCCTGAGTTTGACGGTCATCTGGTTGATTTTGACGAAGCTATGGAGCGAAGCGGAGTTTATAAGAAGTTTGAAAGAGAAGCAAGCTGTAATCTTCTGAATAAGGAGGTTCAATAAATATGGAAAAAGATATAATGAAAAGAAATCCTATGCCGAATCAGGAGCCTCTTGTCAGAAATAAGAATTTTAAAGAGGTTGCTCTCGGCTATGATGCCGAAACTGCCATTGCCGAAGCAAAGCGCTGTTTGGATTGCAAGCATAAGCCTTGTATGAACGGCTGCCCTGTTAATATTTCTATTCCTGAATTTATATCCTATGTGGCAGAGGGCGAATTTGAAAAGGCATATGAGGTTATAAGCAGAACGTCGGCTCTTCCTGCTGTCTGCGGCAGAGTTTGTCCGCAGGAAAAGCAGTGTGAAGCAAAATGTGTAAGAGGTATTAAGGGCGATTCCGTATCTATTGGAAGACTTGAACGCTTTGTTGCCGATTATCATAATGCAAATGCTGAAATCAAAAAGCTTGATATTGAAAGAAACGGCAAAAGGGTTGCCGTTATCGGTTCAGGTCCAAGCTCTCTTACCTGTGCAGGCGATCTTGCAAAAATGGGTTATGATGTAACGGTGTTTGAGGCGCTTCATATTGCAGGCGGTGTGCTTATTTATGGTATCCCTGAATTCAGGCTTCCGAAGGCAATCGTTGCGAAAGAGGTTGAAGGTCTTAAAGCAGCAGGTGTTGATTTTAAAACAAATGTTGTTGTAGGCAAAAGCATTTCCATTGATGATATTTTTGAAGAATATGATGCTGTGTTTATCGGCTCAGGTGCAGGTCTTCCGAGATTTATGGGAATTGAGGGCGAAAACCTTAAGGGTGTATATTCAGCCAATGAATTTTTAACCCGTATCAATCTTATGAAAGCGTATTCTGACAGCAGCAGAACGCCGGTTCATCATGGTAAAAAGGTTGCTGTTGTCGGCGGCGGTAATGTTGCTATGGATGCTGCTCGTTCGGCAATCAGGCTTGGCGCAGAAAAGGTTTATGTAATCTATCGCCGTTCACTTGAAGAAATCCCTGCAAGAGCAGAAGAGGTTGAGCACGCAATCGAGGAAACAATTGAGTTCAGAACGCTTACCAATCCTGTCAGAATTGTTGGCGATGCGGATAAAAATGTATGCGGTATTGAATGCGTTAAAATGGAGCTTGGCGAACCTGATGAAAGCGGCAGAAGAAAGCCATTTACGGTTGAGGCCAGTGAGCATATTATTGATGTTGACTGCGTAATTATGGCTATCGGAACATCTCCAAATCCGTTGATTAAGGCAACAACAGCGGGTCTTGATGTAAATGCCCGTGGCGGTATTGTTACCGATGAAATGGGCAGAACGTCCAGAGAGGGTGTTTTCGCAGGCGGCGATGCTGTAACAGGCGCTGCAACGGTTATTAAGGCAATGGGCGCAGGAAAGGCTTCTGCATTGGCTATTGATGAATATTTAAAGAATAAATAAGACAAAAAAATCAGAGCAGACGAAAGTCTGCTCTTTTCCTTTGTTTATCCTTTTATTTTCTGCCAGGCTTCATCGTCAAATTTTTTGTCTTTGAAATAATACGGTTTATCATCAGCTGTTATTTCTCTTATAATTTTACAGGGATTGCCTGCGGCGCAGACATTATCGGGAATATCCTTAGTTACAACGCTTCCTGCGCCGATAACAACATTGTTTCCGATTGTTACACCCGGCAAAACGGTACAGTTTCCGCCAATCCAGACATTGCTGCCTATGGTAATCGGTATGCCGTATTCATAGCCTGAGTTTCTGCTTTCGGGATGAATGGGATGCCCTGCGGTAAGCAGGTAAACATGGGGTCCGAACATTACATTATCTCCGATAGATATTTTACCTACATCAAGCATAATGCACCCTGTGTTTGCATAAAAACGGTCTCCGATTTCTATATGTTTTCCGTATTCGCAGTGAAAAGGCGGTTCAAAATATGCCTGCCCTTTGTGTTTAATTCCGATTCTGTTTATAAGCCACATTCCTTTAAGAATATTAAAGGGCATACATTTATTGTATCGCCTGACCCAGAATTTTGTTCTCATCTGCTGAAGCAACACGGCATTGTCTGTTATATAGGGCATTTCGTGATCTCTGCGGTATTTATTATCCATATGTAAACCTCTTCTAAAAATAGTATGATAATATAATAGCAAAAAACAAAAGCTGTTTCTATCATAAATCCGTTAATGATTATGATAAAAGCAGCTTTTTTGTTTAGTATTCCATATCCAGCATTTTTGTAATTCCTTCTTTGGGCATAAATCCAACTGAGCTGTTAACAACCTTGCCGTTCTTCATAATAACGATTGTCGGAATACTTGAAATTCCAAATGCTGCAGCAAGCTGCTCCTCGTTATCCACATTGATTTTTCCTACCTTGATTTTGCCGTTGTAATCATTTGCGATTTCTTCAATAACAGGGGACAGCATACGGCAGGGTCCGCACCATTCTGCCCAGAAATCAAGCAGAACAGGTATATCTGATTTTACAACCTCTGATTCAAAATTTTGACTTGTAATTTCCAAATTGATTCCCTCCAAATTAATATATTAATAATTATTATATCCAAAAAATCAGTATAAGGCAAGAGTGTTTACAT